>JAISWY010000015.1 GCA_031270925.1 Candidatus Symbiothrix sp. | reverse complement strand
CGTTCGGTGAAAGGAGGCGTATCACAACCCCCAGATAAATCTGGGGGTTATTCACAGGCAAGTCCTGCGGACTTGTTAAATACATTGAAAAAGCCAATAGCACCTCAAAAAAAGATTTAACCGGAGATTACGGTTTTTTCGCACGCAATTCCTTCCGCAAAGCTTTCGCCATCCCGTCGGTATGCCGATTAAGCAAATCCCAAAACGCGGGACTGTGATTCATCTCTACCGTATGACAAAGTTCGTGAAGCAATACATAATCGATTAAATGCAAAGGCAATAACATCAAATAAAGAGATAAGTTAATGTTTTTTTTTGAAGAGCAAGATCCCCAGCGGGTTTTGCTCTTTGTTATTTTAATGGATTGATATTGAAAATGATGCGTTTCGGCCAAGGATTTTAATCTTTCCGGTAAAAAAGCACGGGCTTGTGTTCGTAACTCGGATTCGTCGTGCTGCGGAACAGATTCTATTTCAGGTTGTTGTGCAATTTTACGAAGAATAGCGATGCGGTTTTGCCGGAAAAAATTCTCGGCGAAACGGAAATTACCGGAACGAGGCACGGTAACGCTCACTTGCTTTTGCTTGATCCGGATAATATAGCGTTTGGCGCGGTCGTTCTTTCGAAAAACAACCACGCCAATCTCGCTATCGTACAATTTTTTATCGGGCATTATTCAAACAACGAATTGACTAAGCCAAGGTTGATTTCAACCGATTTGACCGTTACATCCATCACCATTCCGGCCGTGTTTTGCTTCATCGCGAAGGGAAATTTCACTCCATTTACTTCGCGGTAATCGGCATATTCGGTAATGGTTTGTTGTTCGCCCATTTGCGATTGAACCGTTGTTATGTTCTTTACTTTCAAACCGGATTTTACGTCGAAATAACTGGTTTGAGCATTTTCGCCTTTACTAACCGTCAGAATATAAGCATCTTGACCGTTTATTTGTTCGATGCCTGAAACCGAAAGCGTATAACCGTTGGCCGCATAATTGATTTCGGGAACTACCGCACTTTCGTTTTTAATCGCCTCAAATTCATCGCCGGAAGTCATTTCTTGCGAACCACCCATTCCGTTGACACGCAATACTTTACCGTCAAAAGCCATCCGTTGGATGGTTGTTTCGCCCATCAATATTTCCATAAGTGAACGATTTGGCTTTTTGAACAATTGATTTAGATTGACGACTTGTCCCATCATTGCAATTTCGGCCGTCGTTTTGTAATCTTCGATTTTATTAATCGCTGCTTCTCCGCCGAGCGCTTGTACATAAGCGGCAATTATTTGCTCGGCCGAAACTTCAATCGCTTGCGTTTTCGGGGCTTCAACCGCTTGGGCGTCGTAATCGAAATAATGAATCGTGTTGTCGCTTGCAAACGGCAACAGTTTGTCGACCTGTGATTGATCGCCTGCAACCACTACCCAGGCATTGTTGGGACGGATGTATTTGGCGGCCGCTTTCTGCACATCTTCGATTGTTACCGCATCCAAACGTTTCAGGTAATTTTTGTAGTAATCTTTCGGAAGCTTGTATTTATCGATACGAATAGCAAAATTAGCGATGGTTCCCGCCTGTTCGAGCGAACGAGAAAAAGATCCGGCAAGATAGGTTTTTGCCGCTTTCAATTCATCGGCCGTAACAGGCTCTGTAATAATACGATTCAATTCATTGAAAAGTTCATAAACGGCACTGTCGGTAGCGGCCGCTTTGACAGATGCCGCTCCCCTACCCGACGTTAAATTGAAACGACCAATATGCTCATCGGGCGACAAATCGCTGTAAACACCGTAAGTATAACTGTGTTTTTCGCGCAAATTCAGGAAGAAACGGCTGGTAGCGCTTCCACCCAAAATATAATCCATGACGAGAGCGGCGTCGTAGTCCGGCGTTCCAAGTTGATAATGAATGGGATAGCTTATATCAATCGCCGATTGCACCGCGCCCGGTTTCACAACATAAGCCACTTTCACATTTTCGGGCAAAGCAGGGATTTCGTATTTCGTTACCGGAACATTTTTCTTTTTCCACGCACTGAAATATTTTTGGACATTGGCTTTCGCTTCTTTCAAACTTACATCGCCCACGATAACCAAGCGCGAAACGTTGGGTGCAAAATAGGTCTTGTAATATTTTTCCAAATCGCCTAATTGAACATTGTTGATCGATTCTTTGGTTTCGATTTCGCCGTCGGGATAGCCTTTTCCATAAGTCAGTACGGCGGAAACTCGTTCGTTGAGTTGTCCTGCATCGTCGCCCAAACTCTGCATAAACGTATTGTATTTATCGCGAGTGAGGGTAAATTCTTCCGGCAAAAAAACCGGATTCAACAGCATATCGGCAAAAATTTCCAAGGCTTTCGACTCGTATTTTTTCAAAAACGAGACATAAGCGCCGTCGGTGTACATACTGACGCGCGCGCCAATCATATCAATGTCTTTGTTCAATTGTTCTTTGCTACGCGAAAGGGTGGCTTTACCGATGACATCGGCAAACATCGACGATAAACCGGCTTTATCGCCTTCCAATGCGGGTTCCACATCCAATTGCAAGGAATAATAGACGATGGGCGTAGTTTTATCTTCCACCAAAAAGACTTTCAATCCATTGGATAAGGTAAAAATCTGCGCATCTTTAATATTGATTTCTTTGGCGGGAGCCGACGAGGGGCGGACGCTACGATCCAACGATTGGGCGTTCAAAGTTAAAACGCTCAGCAGAAGGAATATAAAACTATAAATGGTTTTCATAAGACGCTATACAATTTATTGGGGTAAATAATAAACAATGACTCTCGAATCGGCTTGCAAATATTTTTTCGCCACCGCCCTGACATCTTCGCGGGTAACGCGACCGTAATATTCCAATTCCCTGTTTACACGGCCTGCATCGCCGGTATAAGTGTAATAAGTAGCCAGATTGCTGGCAATTCCCGAAAGGCTGCGCAAGGTCGAAGCCACTTCGTATTCTTTGGCGGCCAAAGCCATCTGGAAATCTTCCTCCGAAACCAATTCTTCGCTTAACTTATTGATTTCAGCTACGATAGCATCTTCCACTTCTTTCGTATCCTTACCCATATTGGCGAATCCGATGGCGTAAACCAAACCCGGATCTTCGGATGGATAATAAAACAATGCGGTTTGAGCGGCCAAACCGGTGTCCTCGACATTGGCTTTCAAGCGGGAAGTTTTTCCGCCGAAAAGAATTTGCGTGAGAATATCCATCGAGTATGATTCCTGCGTGCCGAAAGCAGGTGCGTGATAGGCTATAAATACGGCCGGAAGCTGAATGGCGTCGAAAACCGTATCGCGAACAATCGCGGTACGAGCCGGTTCCACAATATCCGGACGATACATCGACAAGCTTCCACGCGGAATGGTACCGAAATATTTTTCAATCCATTCTTTGGTTTGCTTTTCTTCAAAATCGCCGGCGATAACCAAAACGCAATTGTTTGGTACATAATAGGTTTTGTAGAAATTATAAATATCTTCAAAGGTCGAATTACGGATGTGATCCGGATCGCCGATTGTTTGCCAGCGATAGGGATGCACGGTATAGGCTCGTTTGCCGATTTCTTCCATCCAAGTGCCGTAAGGCTGGCTGTCGTAGGATTGCTTACGTTCTTCGATTACAACTCCTTTTTGCGTAGTCACGCCAATGGTGTCGATTTTCGCATGATACATCCGTTCGGATTCCATCCACAAAGCCAATTCCAACTCATTAGCGGGCATCGCTTCGTAATAATAGGTGCGGTCTTGCGTGGTGTTTGCGTTCAGCGAGCCGCCTGCTGCCTGCACGATGCCGAAATAATCGCCGCGGGCGATATTTTCCGAACCTTCAAACATCAAATGTTCAAACAGATGAGCGAAACCCGTGCGATCGGGATTTTCATTTTTCGCTCCCACATGATACATCAGCGAAACCATCACGTTAGGAGTGGCATCGTTGTGATGCAAAAGAACATGTAAACCGTTGTCCAAATCGTATTCTGTGAACTTGATTTGTCCGTTCGCTGCAAGCACCGAAAAGAAAGCCAACAGGAACATTGCTAAAAAGATTTTTTTCATATTGTTATTATTAAAATATAAATCTGTATAATTATTGAGAGGACAAAGTTAATATTTTTTTATTAATCAGTATCAAATTTTACAAAAACTCCAAATAAGTCCACACCGGATAGTGGTCGGAGGCTTTGAGTTTGCCCACCGTGCAATTGTAGGATTTGATGTTTTTGCTGTGGAAAATATAGTCGATACGGAACAAGAAACGGTTGCTGTTGAAACTGATGCCCATGCCCGAACCACTTTCGACAAACGCATCCACAAGATCGCCTTTGATGACGCGGCGGGAATAGGAGATGGGCGTATCGTTGAAATCGCCGCAAACGATGATATAGGGATTTTTACTTTCATCGATTAATCGACGAATCGTAACTGCTTGTTTAGCGCGGAGTTGGAAGGCCGGATTTAAGCGTTGATACATCCGGTAGGTAAACGACTCCCATCTGTCTTTGTCCCAGTCTTTTGTCAGGTCGTAATATTCGTTGCGTTCGTCGGCGCTGATTTTATTCGACTCCAAATGGTTGTTGATGAGCGTGAGTTTACGGCCGTTTACATCCAATTCAGCAAGCATGGAGCTATTGAAATTGCTTTCGATAGGGATTTTGCGCGACGAAAGAATCGGAAATTTGGAGAACAAAGCCAAACCGTTCGGATATGTGCAAAAGTACGGCATCGACTTCAAGATCCGGCGAATCTCGGCTTCCGGCAAATTCCAACCGGCAACATATTCCTGCAAACAAAGAATATCGGGATCTTGTTCGACGATGTATTGCAAAATCGGATTCGGATCGCTTTTCGTGTGACGATGATGTCTTCCGAGACTCATTGTATTGTAAGTAAGCATTTTAACACAGTTCTCAGGAAGGTTTTTCGTGCGATTATGAAACGAGAAATAAGTGCGAATCGAAGCCCAGCAAATGAACAGAACGACGACCGTAAGAAAAAATTGCTTCCATTGCCGGAACAGCAGCCAAAACACACCGAAAGCCACATTAAACGCCAGAATAAACGGGAAAAACAATCCGAGAAACGGGATATAGCGGCTCGTGAGTGGCGAAACGCGATCGGCAAAGGCCGAAAACAGCAAAACAACCAAACTCAAAACGGCCAATATCGTAATCAGTCGTTTTACCCACCGCAGGAAAAAATTATTTTTTTGCATTGAACAATGTTTTCTTTTCGTTTTCGGTCAGTGCATTGTAGCCCGAAAGTTTGATTTTTTCCAGAATCCGGTCGATTTCGTCCTGTTCCAGTTTTTTACGGTAATTGTATTCGTAATCCGTTTCCCGTTGCCGGGAATACGTCGGCTTGGACTTCTTTGTTTTCAACCGGCTCAAACACCGTTTAAACCACTGTTGAATTTTGTATTCGTGGCGCCAATACAAAATCAGCAAAATGCCGAACAACATTCCGCCGAGATGTGCGAAATGCGCAACATCGTCGCCCACACGGTTCGTTAATCCGTAAACCAATTCCAAAACGCCGAATCCCAATGCAAAATATTTGGCTTTAATCGGGAAAAGGAAATACAAGTAAATCGGCATGTTGGGATAAGTCATCCCAAACGCCAGCAGCAAGCCGTAAACCGCGCCCGAAGCTCCGAACGAAATCGACGGAATCGGCTGGAACATGCAAATCAATAAATGAATCAATGCCGCGCCCACACCCGTAATCAAATAATAAATCAAATACCGTTTCGGTCCCCAATACGATTCCATCGCCCGTCCGAACATATAGAGGGCGAACATATTGAAAAACAAGTGCCAAAAATCGAGGTGAACAAACATGTTGGTTAGCAATTGGTAAACATAAAAGTCCGAACCGATCGAGTGCATGGCCAAGAAACCGAATACCAATCCGCTACGGTCGATTACGCCGCACACCAGCCAAACCACTACATTGATTAGCAGCAGGTTCCGAGTAACCGGCGGAATCGAATCAAAAAAAGAATTTCTAAAATTGAACATTGTTGTTTGTTATTATTTATTCTTCCGTTACAGCCGTCCGTTTTTCGGCGGTTTGCTCCAGAATTTGTTTTATTTCACCGACACTGCGATGGAATGCCGGCGTGTTTAATAACGTTTCGATGAGGTTTTTATTATCCAAATGCTTTATATCGGGAAAAATATACGGTTTGGGTTTTACAGGCGAGCCTAAGGATTGCGCCGCACCTCGACCGTAATAGATCGCAATCAAATCGATGTCTTTTTGCGCTTTCCGGCGTTCTTCGTCCGTTAAATCTTCGATGGACGGAATACTTTCGCGACCGAATCCGGAAGCCAGCACCGTAACTTTCACATCCTCTTCGAGAGAATCGTCCACCCCTTGTCCCCAAATCACATTGATTTCCTTGTAGAATTGCGCCATGAAATTGCGGACTTCTTCCATTTCGCTCAACAGCACCGGTTTTTCCGTGCTGTAATTGATGTTGAATAATATTTTTTGAGCGCGGAACACATCCGTATTGTTGAGCAAAGGAGAATTGAGGGCGCTGTTGCAAGCCTTTATCAAGCGTTTTTCACCGTTGCCGAATCCGCTGTTCATGATAGCCACGCCGCCGTCTTTCAAAGTTGTTTTCACATCGGCAAAATCAATATTGATTTGGCTCGGATTGGTAATCAATTCCGAAATACTTTTAGCGGCGGTAGTCAATGTGCTATCGGCTTTTTTGAAGCCGGTAATCAAATCCATATCGCCATAGATTTCGATCAATTTTTCGTTGTTGATAACCAAAAGAGCATCCACGTTTTTGCGTAATTTTTCAACACCTTCCAAGGCTTGCAAAATTTTCGGTTTTCCTTCAAACAAAAACGGGATGGTAACGATGGCCACCGTGAGAATGTCCATATCTTTGGCGATTTTGGCGATCACGGGAGCGGCTCCGGTGCCGGTTCCTCCGCCCATTCCAGCAGTGATAAAAACCATTTGAGTGCCATCGCTCAGCAATTTTTGAATACTTTCCTTGCTTTCTTCGGCTGCTTTTCTCGCCACTTCCGGATCGTTGCCGGCGCCCAATCCGGAAGTGCCTAATTGTACTTTGACCGGCACTTCGCTTTTGAGCATCGCTTGATTATCGGTATTACACAAAGCAAAGGTAACGTCTTGAATGCCTTCGCGATACATGTGGGTTACCGCGTTGCCGCCGCCACCGCCGACGCCTAATACTTTTATGATGGTTTGTTGTGTTTTCGGCATATCAAAACCTATTAATACATCTTCCATAACTTATTCTAATTTAATTAATTATTTTTTTTCAGAGATTAGTTATCGCGGAATAGCCATCCGACTACTCCGGGATTTTCTTTTTTCTGCTCTTCCAACTTTTTCTGCTTTTCCAACTCTTTCTGTTTTTCCAGCTCTTTCTGTTCCTCCGTTTTTTTCCTTCGTTTCTGTTGTGTTTTACCCGGATAGGGAAACATCTTTTTAAAAATATTTTCGTCTTTTGGCGGTTCCAAATCTTTGAATAAATCATCCAATGATTGGATTTTTTCGGTTTCTTCCGGCAAAGAACAATTTTCTTTTCCCAAAAGCAACATCCCCTGAGCGCAGGTTTGACTTAAATCGCCGCTCGCCAAGCGCAGCTTTTGTTTCGTTTGTTGCTCAAGCAATTTGTCCATGTTTTTGAGATTAGCGCTTCCACCGGTCAGCACGATACCGGCATTCAAAGCATCGGCATAGCCCGAATGTTGGATTTGCTCTTTGATATTGGCGGCGATTTCGATTGCCCGCGCTTCGATCCATCGGTTCAAATCGCTGTCGTCTTCTTCGGAGATGGCGTTGCCTTTCTCGTGTTTCAATTTTTCCGCCTCCGCGCCCAAGAGTTTGGGATCGAGTACGCAAATATCTTTGGAGATGGCGTTTCCCGCCACCGGAATGGTTACCAAATAGCGCAACAAACCGGCCGTGTAGATGGACAGGTAAGTAAGACCGGCGCCGATTTCGATTAGGGCGCAACCGGCGTTTTTCTCTTCGGCGGTCAATGCTGTTTCGGCCGAGGCCAAGGGCGAAATGAAATATCCGGCCGTTTCCACACCTGCTTTTCGGAGCGCTTTTTCCACGGTATTTTTGAAAGCCAGCGACTTGCCGCATACCTGTTGGTATTTCGCTTCGAGGATTTCGCATTTCATGCCTTCAGGCTGTTCACCTTCCAGATGGCCGTCCACTAAATATTCGCGGGAAACAATGTCGATCACGTCGTATAACTCATCTTTCGCTACCCAATATTCGCTTTCGAGCGCATCGAGCAAATTGATGCTTACTTCTTCTTCAACTGTTTTTTTAATGCTATGCAATTGTGAATGAAGCGCTTGTCCGCCTATTCCCACATAGATTTTTTTCAATCCGGGTTTTAACTGTTGATTCAACTCTTTGATTAAAGTAACAATTTTCGAACTTACTTCTTCGGCATTGTAAACCAATCCCCTGCGAATGCCGCTTGATTCTACCTGCGCCAAGGCTACAATTTGGTGCCTGTCGGCCTTACTTGCCGCCAAAGCAAGCATTTTGGATGTTCCTAAATCCATTACTGCGATGTATTCCATAACTTATCTATTTTTATTTTGTACAAACAACTTGATTTTTATATTTCAAATTAATCGTCGAATAACGCTGCCAACCTGCCTGATCCAAGACTTTTTTATAAAAAAGTTCCAATTTATCGAGGTTTTCGGCATAATTCTCAATTTTTCCCAGTATGATCGTATGACTTCCTTTGGCGGGAATCAATTCCACATCGCGATTCGGCAAGACGTGGATTTGCTCAATATGCTCATTCCATTTTTTATTTTTTTGCAAGAAACGGGCGAATATAACCAATTGATTTTTAGCGTATTCCTCTGTAATGGCGCCGGTAGCCAAGGGCAGATGCGCCGCAAATTTCTTCGGTACGGGCATGAAGTCGCCGTCGCTGTCCACATAATAATTTCCTGCGTCGGAAATCACGCGCAAGATGGGATAATACTGGTAAATCTTGATTTTCAACTTGCCATCGACGGTTTTATACGATTCGGCCGATTTAATTAATTTACTCTGTTTCAATGTATTTTCGATAGATTCGATCGAAACGGTCGACATCCGTTTGTTTAGCGGATTCGTTTGTGATCGCCCAAGCATCGAACGGATTTGATCTTCATTCAAATACGAAATCCCATGGTTTTTTACGACTTCGATTTGAATTTCCGAGCACAACAGATCGACATCAACTTTCGGATTGATAAATGCCACTGCAAAAACCAGATAGACCAGCAGTAACACGACAATCAGCCCTTGGAAAAATTTTTTCAGCATAACAATTTATTTTTAAGCGGCTCGACCAATAATTCAATATCGCCGGCGCCTGCCATCAACAAGACTTCGACTTCGTCTTTGTTTACGACATTAACCAATTCATTATAAGCAACGAAGCGTTTTTTCGGCCTTGTTACCAAATCCAAAATCATTTGCGACGACACGCCCGAAATCGGTTCTTCCCGCGCGGGGTAAATCGGCGTCAGAATCACTTCATCGGCCAAAGAAAGCGATTTTGCAAATTCCCTGTAAAAATCGTTGGTGCGCGAATAGAGATGCGGTTGGAAAACGACCGTCAATTTCCGGTCGGGATAGAGTTTTCGCACCGACGAAATCGAGGCTTCCAATTCTTCGGGATGATGGGCGTAATCGTCGATCAAAACTAATTTGCCGGTTTTGATGTGGAAATCGAAACGACGCTTGGCGCCTTGAAACGAGGCCATGCCGTTGCGTAATTCGTCGGGCGTAACACCGTTTAGACAGGCAATCGCCAATGCTGCAACTGCGTTTGTGATGTTGATTTCGACGGGTACACCGAGCCGGATATTTTCGATGGTGGTTTCGGGAGTTATGAAATCAAAGGCAATTTCGCCGTTGGCGATACGGATGTTATCGGCGTAAAAATCAGGAGAAACCCCTAAATCCCCTAAAAGGGCTTGGGGGTATTGCAGCGCATACCGATAAATTTGCACATTTTTTTGCAATTCCGGCACAATATCCACGCTCGCTTCCATCAACAAAACCCCGCCCTCGCGAACCAAGGAAGTAAAATGCACAAAAGCCTTGCAGTATTCCTCTTCGCTGCCGTAAATATCAAGATGGTCGGGCGCAACCGACGTAATCACAGCCATATAGGGTGTGAGCCAATGAAATGACCGATCGTATTCATCGGCTTCGATAACCGTTAAATCACTTTTTTCGGACAACAAAAGATTGTTGTCGTAATTCTTTAAAATGCCGCCCAAGAAAGCGTTGCAATCAACATGCGATTGTTTCAATAGATGGGCAATCATCGACGACGTGGTGGTTTTGCCGTGAGTACCGGTTACACAGATGCCGCGTTTGGTTTTTGTGATTTCGCCCAAAACTTGTGCACGTTTCATCAAATGGACATTGTTTTTGCGGAAAAATGTCAGTTCCGAATGGTCGCTTGGAACGGCCGGCGTATAAACAACGATGGTATTTTCCTTATTTTTAAATGCTTCGGGAATTAAATCGGCATTGTCTTCGTAATGAATATATGCGCCTTCGGCTTGCAGTTGCTGCGTGAGCGCTGATTCTGTTTTGTCGTAGCCTGCTACTTTTTTGCCTTGGGACAGGTAATAACGCGCGAGATTGCTCATGCCGATGCCGCCGATGCCAATGAAATATACGTTATTTTTTTCCATTTATAAAATTATTTTTTTATCCTGTTGCGTATTTGAATTATTTACTTTTACCTTCGCCTGCAAAAATAAGAATCATCATACGATTACTTTACTATTTTTTCGATTTCATCCACAATTTTATCCGCCGAATCGGGCAACGCGAGTTTTAAAATATTATCACTCAACGATTCAAGTTTTTGCTCATCTTCCACAATTTGCAAAGCCAAGGGAATCAAATCCGTCTTAGCGTCTTTATCGGCGACCAAAATAGCGGCGTCTTTCTTGACCAAAGCCATCGCATTCTTCGTTTGATGATTTTCGGCCACATTGGGCGACGGCACAAGAACAACCGGTTTTCCCAAAAGGCAAAATTCGGAAATCGAACCGGCGCCGGCGCGGGAAATAACCAAATCGGCAATCGAATAGGCCAAATCCATCCGCGAAATAAATTCCAAAGGAAAAAGATTCAAAGGCAAAGGTCGGCGAACGGCCATAATATCCTTATAATAATATTTTCCGGTTTGCCACAGAATTTGCACATCACTCAATCGAATCATTTCCACATTATTTAAAACACTTTCGTTTAATGTTTTAGCGCCTAAACTTCCGCCGAGAATCAAAATTGTTTTTTTCGTATCATCCAATCCCCAATATTGACAGGCCTCAATTCTCAATTCTCCACTCACACTTCTTTGCAAGTCTTGGCGAACGGGATTGCCGGTCAGCACGATTTTATCTTTCGGGAAAAATTGTTCCATTCCTTCGTAAGCCACACAGATTTTCACCGCTTTTTGCGCCAATAATTTATTGGTTAGGCCTGCGTAAGAATTTTGCTCCTGCAATAAAGTCGGAATACCTTTTTGTGTAGCGGCTTTCAAAACCGGGCTGCTCGCATATCCGCCCACACCGATTGCAATATCGGGTTGGAAATCGCGGATAATTTTTTTTGCCAATGCGATGCTTTTATACAATTTCCAAAGTACGACCAGGTTTTTCAGCCAGTTTTTACGGTCGAAACCCACGACCGGAAGTCCGATGATTTTGTAACCGGCAGCCGGAACTTTTTCCATTTCCATTCGCCCCAAAGCGCCGACAAACAAAATTTCGGCATCGGGATAACGGTTTTTCAGCGCGTTGGCAATCGACAAAGCGGGAAAAATATGTCCGCCGGTGCCGCCACCACTAATGATTATTCTAAATGGCTTCTTCATGATTTGTTTCATTATTTAATTCTTCCGATGCGGCGATCATTTCCGCATCAATATTTTCTTCCTGTTTCACGCCGCGCGGATTTTCGTAGCGGCTCACGCTCAAAATCATTCCGAAATAAGCGCATACTACGAGAATGGACGTAGAACCTTTGCTGATAAGCGGCAGCGTTTGTCCGGTTACGGGAATGCTTTGCACGCACGAACCGATGTGAACCAGCGCCTGTACCATCATCATGATGGACGAACCTAAAACTATCAGTTTCAAAAACGGTTTGTCGGTTCGATTGGCGATAATTCCCGCTCGTATAAACAAGATAATATACAGCAGCAAAACGAAAAATCCGCCCGCCAAGCCAAATTCTTCAATAATGATGGCGTAAATAAAATCGCTGACCGAATCGGGCAAAAAATCGCGTTCGATACTCTTGCCCGGAGCAAATCGGATCCATCCGCCGTTGGCAATGGCGATTTGGGCTAAATTCGCCTGTTCGTTATCGGAATGAATATTGAAATTGGGACTGTTCACGTTATCCTTTTCATCTTCCGAAAAGAAATTTTTAAGTCGGTCCTGCCATATATCGGCGCGAGTTAAACCGAGTGTTTCACTAATAAAATGTCCGTTCAAAGTATCTTTCGAAAGATTCCATAAAAGGGAACCTGCGATTATTCCAAAAGCTAATAAAACGGCGGTCAGTCCCAACATCTTTTTCCAAGGCATTTGGGCGATAAACAGCATGATATAAATTACGCCACACAATAACAAAGCCGAAGAACCATTCAGTTTGGCAACGGGAACGCAGGTAATCGCAGTTATGCCGATAACCCACCAAAAAATGGTATTTACATTTTTGCCGGTTCGTTGACTGAAAAGAAAAGCCGCCAAAACAATTAAACTGATTTTAGCTAATTCGATGGGATGAATGCCGAATACAGAACGGCTGTGAATGATGCAGGCGTAAAGCAATAAGCCCCAAACAATCGGAATAGCGCCTCCGATGGCTGAAAAAAATCTTGGAGGAATGGCATGAATGGCAAGCGCTACCGCCAAACCAATGAGAATTCCGATCGAATGTTTTAAAATCGGTTGCCAATAATGGACTGCATAAGTCAGGCGAGCCGAAGCGCTATACACTTCCACAATGGAAATCAGACACAGGATGATGAATATTATCCAAACAACCCGGTCGCCGCGAAATATTTTTCCGAAAAAATCCATACCTTTTTATTTATAATTGTACAACACATTGTTTGAACTGACGGCCGCGGTCTTCGTAATTTTGGAACAAATCGAAGCTCGCACAACAGGGCGACAATAAAACCGTATCGCCTTTTTGAGCGATTTCGTAGGCTTGTTCCACCGCTTCTTTCATCGAACGGGCATCGAATATAAATTCCATCTTGTCGTCGAAGAAAGCATGCAACTTACTGTTATCCAAGCCTAAAAATATCAAGGCACGGCATTTTTGCATGACTAAACTCTCGATTTCGCGGTAGTCGTTGCCTTTGTCGGTTCCGCCAAGAATTAAAACGGTGGGCGTTTTCATGCTTTGCAGCGCGTACCAGCACGAATTGACGTTGGTGGCTTTCGAATCGTTGATGTAGGCCACTCCGCGCACGTTTGCCACTTTTTCCAAGCGATGTGCCACGCCTTTGAAATCGCTCAACGATTGGCGGATAACGTCGTCTTTGATGTCCAACAGTTTGGCAGCCAAGCCCGAAGCCATCGAGTTGTACAAATTGTGCTTGCCTGTTAATGCTACTAATTCTTCTTCCATATTGAATGTACCGTTAGGAGTTTCTATGATGACAGTTTCTCTGTCTGTATAAGCTTTTACGTTGTTTTTTTTCGTTTCTGCAAAAGGATAAAGCGATATTGCCGGTCGCAATTTTTCGATTTCCTTGGATACAATCGGGTCGTCGTTCCAATAGATGAAAACATCTTTTTCCGTTTGATTTTGCAGGATTCGCAGTTTGGAATCAATGTAATTTTGCATCTCGTAATTATAGCGATCGAGGTGGTCGGGCGTGATATTCAGCAAGATGGCGATGTCGGCTTTGAAATCGTACATGCCGTCTAATTGGAAACTCGATAATTCGATTACATAATAGTCGAAATTTTTCCCGGCCACTTGCATGGCCAGACTGTCGCCGACATTTCCTGCCAGACCTACGTTTAATCCCGCGTTTTTCAGGATAAAATAAGTCAGCATGGTTGTTGTCGTTTTGCCGTTACTGCCGGTAATGCAAATCATTTTGGCGTCGGTATATCTTCCGGCAAATTCGATTTCGGAGATAATCGGGATATTTTTTTCTTTTATCTTTTTGATAATCGGCGCTTTATCGGGTATTCCGGGACTTTTAATGATTTCATTTGCATTCAAAATCAACGCTTCCGTATGTCCGTTTTCTTCGTAAACGACACCGTATTTTTCCAAAATATCCTTGTATTTCGATTTGATTTCCGAGGCGTCGGACACAAAAACATCGAAACCTTGCTTTTTTGCGAGTACAGCTGCTCCGGCGCCGCTTTCGCCACCACCGAGAACAACGATTCGCCGGAGTGCCAAAGGCATAAATTCCGCCAAATTGACGCTTTCGTTTTCCTTTTGTGACATATTTATGAATTGTGCCATGAATTATTAATGTTATTGTTCATTTTATCTCATTTTTAAGGTTGCAATCGCCAAAACCGCCAAAATAATTCCAATCAACCAGAAACGAATCACTATTTTCGATTCGGGAATCGGTACAAAGGGGCGCTGCAAAACGGCATTAATGCCCGCATTACCGGGTATCTGAAAATGATGATGCAATGGCGTCATCTTAAAAATGCGCTTACCCGCTCCGTATTTCTTTTTCGTGAATTTGAAATACGAAACCTGCATCATGACCGACAGATTTTCGACGAGGAAGATGCCGCACAAAATCGGCAATAACAATTCCTTGTGTATCACAATGGCGAAAACAGCGATGATACCGCCCAAAGTAAGCGAACCCGTATCGCCCATGAAAACTTGCGCCGGAAAAGCGTTGAACCACAAAAATCCGATGCACGCGCCGATAAACGCACTTGCGAAAACAGCCAATTCCTCGCTGCCGGGAATATACATGATGTTGAGGTAAGCCGCATATTCCAAATGCGACGAAACATAAGCCAATATTCCCAGCGCTACTCCGATGATGGCCGAACTTCCGGCAGCCAAGCCGTCCAAGCCGTCGGTCAGGTTGGCGCCATTGGAAACGGCCGTTACAATGAAAATCGTAATTAACACAAAAATAATCCACGTGGCGGCCGTGCGTTTAGCAGGCATAAACGACGCCAAACTGCGGTAATCCAAGTTATTGTTTTTTACAAACGGAATCGTTGTCTTTGTAGATTTAATATCCTGACTGTAAATGACTTCCGTTCTATTTTCCGCATGAACGATTTCTACATTTTCGCGCATTACAGCTTTGGGACTCAAGTACAATGTTAATCCGACAATCAAACCCAAACCGACTTGCGCCACAATCTTGAATTTGCCCGACAAACCGTCTTTATTCTTCCGAATCACTTTGATATAATCGTCCACAAATCCAAGCGAACCCAGCCAAACGGTGGTAATCAACATCAAAAGGATATAGATATTCAACAAGCGCGCGAACAGCAATACCGGAATCAAAATAGCGATAATGATGATGATACCGCCCATGGTTGGCGTTCCTTTTTTCTGCATCTGGCCTTCCAGACCGAGGTCGCGGATAATTTCGCCGATTTGTTGCCGTTGCAAGGCGCGGATAATTTTTTTTCCGATAATCATGGATATAACCAGCGAAAAGACCAATGCCATGGCCGAGCGGAAAGAGATGTAGTGGAACATTCCGGCGCCGGGG
>JAISWY010000418.1 GCA_031270925.1 Candidatus Symbiothrix sp. | reverse complement strand
AATATTTTAATCATATCATTAACAGCCAAGCAGGATATGTAACCGGATGAATGGCCGGCTGACTTGCTTAGATTTTTATCTCAAGCGCTTGGAAAACTGAGATTTTTCATATAATTTTGCCCCCGTTTTATGGAAAAGAAATTATACACAGTAACGATTTTCTCCGAGAATACAGTTGGCTTGCTGAATCAGGTAACGGTTATTTTCACGCGCAGAGGCTTGAATATCGAAACATTATCGGTTTCGCCATCGGCCATCGAAGGCATTCACAAATTTACGATTACTACTTTTACCGATCGCAACATGATAGTGAAAGTCGTGAAGCAAATCGACAAGCGAGTCGATATTGTAAAGGCTTATTTCAATACCGACGAAGATTTAATTTTTCAGGAAATTGCACTTTACAAACTTTCTACATCCCAATTATTGTCGTTGGGTTCGATTGAAGACATTATCCGTCGCTATAACGCCCGCATTTTGGATATGACCGAGACGTGGACGGTGCTGGAAAAAACAGGTCATCACGACGAAACGCAAGCGCTTTTCAAGGAATTGAGCGAAAAAATCGGCGTATTACAGTTTATAAGGTCGGGTAGGGTGGCCATTACCAAGTCGAAAGTCGAGCGTTTGAGCGATATGTTGGCCGCCATGGAAGAAAAATTGAAGCATTAATCGCAGGTTTTTCAAAAAGTTTTACTACCTTTGCACGCAAACATTAATTAATGTTAAGCATGAAAATTCACAAAGAAGGCTACCGAATCATTCTGGTTGTTTTTATTTTATTGTCGATTTTGAATGTCGGTCTTTATTTTTTGGCGTTTAAATTATTGGTATTCGGCTTGTTATTAGTTGTTTCCCTCATTATCTTTTGTATAGTAGTGCAATTTTTCCGGAGTCCGCGTTGTTTTTTTTCCGGAGATACGTCGAATATCGTGGTTTCTCCGGCCAACGGTCGGGTCGTGGTTATCGAAGAAGTGTTTGAACCGGAATATTTTCAGGAAAAACGCTTGCAAATTTCCATTTTTATGAGTTTGACCGATGTACATATCAACTGGATTCCGGTCAATGGGAAAGTAGTACATTACTCGCATCAAAAAGGACGTTTTCGAGCGGCTTATCTTCCGAAATCAAGCATGGAAAACGAGCGATCGACTGTGGTTATCGAACGTTCGAACGGCGACCAAATCATGGTGCGTCAAATAGCCGGAGCGATGGCCAAACGCATCGTAACTTACGCAAAAGAAGGCGATACCTGTTCTATTAACAAGCAGTTGGGATTTATCAAATTCGGTTCGCGCGTGGATTTGTTCTTGCCTTTAGATGCGGAAATCGAAGTGGAATTAGACCAAAAAGTATATGGCAACAACGATGTGATTGCCAAGTTAAAATAAGACAATGCTCAAAAAATATATTCCCAACACGATTACTTGCCTGAACTTGTTTTCAGGCTGTTTGGCGTGTGTGATGGTTTTGCGCTTCGACCAATTGTCGGGTGCATTTTATTTTATCATTTTAGCCGCAATTTTCGATTTTTGTGATGGATTGGCAGCCCGCTACTTGAAAGCCTATTCCAATATCGGCGCCGAATTGGATTCCTTGGCCGATGTGGTTAGCTTCGGTGTAGCGCCCGGAACCATGATTTACTCCTATTTAGATGCGATAACGAACGGAAATCCGATAGCGTTTATCGGTTTTCTTTTGCCTGTTTTCGGCGCTTTGCGCTTGGCCAAATTCAATATTGATACGCGACAAACGACTTCGTTTTTGGGCTTGCCCATTCCGGCTTCGGCTTTGTTTTGGGCGTCGCTTTTACCTGTGATTCAACCGTATAGCGAAGCGAATCCGATCATTTGTACGATGGTGGTTTCGATTTTACTCTTGGCTTTTGGCGGATTGATGGTGTCGGAAATTCCCATGTTTTCGCTTAAATTCAAAAATTTGCGATGGAAAGATAACCAATATCCATTTATACTTATCATTCTTTCTGCGGTATATATTGTGTTTTTTGCGATTGCCGGAAAAATAATATTAAGCATTAGTTTCATCATTTTGACTTATATTTTGATGTCGATACTTCAAAAATCGAAAACGGACGAACGATGAAGAAAAACTTACCGATACTCGAAAATATCCTGATTACAGGCATTGCGGCCGAAGGAAAAGCGATTGCCAAATACAACGATTGGGTTATTTTTATTCCGTTTGTGGTGCCGGGCGATGTGGTCGATATTCAATTGACGCGACGGAAAAATTCATACGCCGACGGAAAAGCGATTCGCTTTCATCAATATTCCATGCAACGGACAACCGCTTTTTGCAAACATTACGGCGTGTGTGGCGGTTGCAAATGGCAAATTTTGCCTTACGAAGAACAAATCAAATATAAACAGCAACAAGTCATAGACAATTTAACGCGCATCGGAAAAATTCCTTTGCCGGAAACTTTGCCGATTTTGGCTTCGCAAAAAACACAATTTTACCGCAACAAACTCGAATATACTTTTTCGAATAAGCGATGGATGACGGTCGAAGAAATTTCAACCGGAAATACGTTCGATAACATGAATGCGCTCGGATTTCATATCCCGACGATGTTCGACAAAGTATTAGACATCGACGAATGTTGGTTGCAAGCCGAACCGTCCAATTCTATCCGATTGAAAATCAGGGATTTCTGTTTGGAAAACAATTATTCGTTTTTCGATTTGCGGAATCAAAACGGTTTGATGCGCAATATCATTATCCGCACATCTTCCACCGGCGAAGTGATGCTGATTGTGGTTTTTTACGAAGACGACGCCGAAAAACGGAATGCACTTTTGAGCCATGTCGCACAACAATTTCCTGAAATCACTTCCTTATTATATATTATCAATTTGAAAGCAAACGACACAATTAACGATCAAATGGTTTATGTTTTCAAAGGCAACGATCATATTTTGGAAAAAATGGAAGGCCTGAAATTCAAAATCGGCCCGAAATCGTTTTATCAAACCAACAGTGAACAGGCCGGGCAACTCTACAAAATTGCCCGTGATTTTGCCGACTTAACAGGAAGCGAATTGGTGTACGACCTTTATACCGGCACAGGGACGATTGCCAATTTCATAGCCCGAAAAGCCCGTCAAGTGATTGGAATAGAATATGTTCCCGAAGCAATTGAAGATGCGAAAATCAATTCCGAAATCAACGATATTCGCAATACTTTATTTTTTGCCGGCGATATGAAAGATATACTAAACGCCGAATTTATAAATACTTACGGTCGCCCGAACCTTATCATAACCGATCCGCCCCGCGCCGGAATGCACAACGATGTGATTACGACGATTCTTTCGGCCGAACCGGAAAAAATTGTTTATGTGAGTTGCAATCCGGCTACACAAGCCCGCGATTTGAACCTGTTAAGTGAGAAATATCGTGTAACCAAAATCCAGCCGGTAGATATGTTTCCGCATACACAGCACGTCGAGACTGTGGTATTGATGGAGCGGAAAAATTTTTAAGTTAAATTTATTAATCTTTTTGGCAAATCATTTTGTTATCTAATCAAAATGATGTACTTTTGCGCCGTTTTATTTCAAATAGACAATTTCTTTTAGCTTTTGATATGCAAATGCAAATGATAATTCTGTTTTAATATCTTTAATAATTTACAAAATGAAAAAAATCGAAGCAATCGTACGCAAATCCAAATTCATGGAAGTACGGCAGGCACTACACGACGCGGACATTGATTTCCTCTCGTGGTGGGATGTGAAGGGACAGGGCGACGCCAAACAAGGATTAATTTTCCGGGGTATCGCTTATGATGTGAACACGATCGACCGGATTTATATCTCGTTCGTGGTTCGCGATCAAAACGTGGATAAATCGGTTGAAGCTATTCTGAAAGCGGCTTATACCGGCGAAAGTGGCGACGGACGAATTTTTGTTTCCGATATTGTCCAATCTATCCGGATTCGGACGGGCGATC
>JAISWY010000341.1 GCA_031270925.1 Candidatus Symbiothrix sp. | reverse complement strand
AAGTTGACATCGACCGCAACGAACTGGTAGTGGGGAAAAACCACATTACGGATAAAATTACCAAGCAGGTGTATCTTGCCAACGGAAATACGGAGCAGGTGGATTGGTATCAGTTCCGTATTCCGCTGCACGACAAGTCCACGCGGCAGGATCGGGGGAACATCCGCAATTTTAAATCCATTCGCTTTATGCGGATATACCTGACTGATTTTGAAGAAGATATTCATTTGCGTTTTGCAAGCATGGATTTGGTGCGGGGCGAATGGCGCACCTACACCAAGAATTTGCAAACCGGCGGGGCGTCGAGCGCGACAATTGATGTGCAGGCGGTAAATATTGAAGAAAATTCGGATAAAAGACCGGTAAATTATATACTGCCTCCGGGCGTATCGCGGCAGAACGATCCGGGACAACCCCAATTGTTGCAGCAAAACGAACAGTCCATGTTGCTGAAAGTCAAAAACCTGTTTCCGGGAGAAGCCAAAGCGGTATATAAGAAAACGTCTTACGATATGCGGCAGTACAAGCGTTTGCAAATGTTCGTACATGCCGAGCAACTGCCCGACGACAACGCCAATTTAAGAGATTACGAGTTGAGTTGTTTTATACGCCTCGGTTCGGACATGACCAATAATTATTACGAATACGAAATCCCGTTGAAACTGACTCCGGAAGGTAATTATTCGCAAGCCAACAACGCGCACCTCTACATAGTTTGGCCCCGGGAAAACATGTTTGATTTTCCTTTCACTGCGCTGACCCAAGCTAAGTTGAAACGGAACAGGGATTCTCAAAACGGATTGGGCATACCCTACGAAACATACGACCCCCAAAAACCGGCTAACAACATTACCGTTGTCGGGAATCCGTCAATATCGAATGTGGAAAACATCATGATAGGTATCCGCAACAAAAACGGAACCACCGTAAAATCGGGCGAAATATGGGTTAACGAATTGCGTATGTCGGAATTTGACGAATCCGGCGGATGGGCTGCCATGGCAAATATAGCGTTGGGATTGTCGGATATAGGTACGGTGAACTTTGCCGGACGCACCGAAACCGCCGGATTCGGAAGCATCGAAAGCAACGTTACCAACCGCCGCATGGAAGATATGTACCAAATGAATTTTTCCACAGCGTTGGATTTGGGGCGTTTTCTTCCCGAAAAAGCGAAAATACAGCTTCCGGCGTATTATTCCTATACCAACGAAACCTTGTCGCCCAAGTACAATCCACTGGACGAAGATATATTGCTGGACGACGCGCTCAACAATGCGGTTACACGACAGGAGCGGGATTCTATTAAAAATGTTTCGCAAACGGTCGCCACATCGAAAAGTTTTAATATTTCCGGCGCCAGGGTGAATATCAAGAGTAAAAAGCCTCAATTTTATGACCCCGCCAACGTTACGGTCAGTTATTCGCACAGCGAAACGAACGAACACAGCGCCGATATAGAAAGTAATTTAATAAAAGACCAGAAAGCGGCTATTAATTACTCCTATTCCTTCAATGCGAAGCCCTGGGAGCCTTTCAAGGATTCAAAAGCTATGAGCAATCCGGCGTTTAAACTGATAAAGGAGTTGAACCTTTATTATTTGCCCGCTTCCCTAAGTTTTAATACGAATATGCAACGCCAGTTTGCGCAGGTGCGCTTGCGCAGTTTCGATATGCAGGATGCTTCGCTTTCCGACCCGATGAATCAGCCTTTTAGCAACGATTTTATGTGGAATCGCCAGTTCGATTTCAAATACAACCTCACGCGCGGCATTTCTTTGAGTTTGTCCACGACAATGAACGCCAATATTGACGAAGGGGAACTTATGCCCGAAATATCGAAAGAATATTACGAACTGTGGCGCGACACGGTTTGGAGCAGCATCCGCAAACTCGGACGACCTTATGCCTACCAACAGGTGTTTAACGCCTCGTGGAATGTGCCTGTCAACAAACTGCCGATGATGGATTGGGTAAGTTCTTCGCGCCTGTCCTACAACTCGAATTACCGCTGGGATCGCGGCGCCGAAATCGAAGGAGGAACGAAAATAGGCAATATAGCGAACAGCCGTGGCGACTGGCAGGCTGACGCGGCATTTAGCTTTGAAACCCTGTACAATAAATCGAAATATTTGCAGGGAGTGAACCGGCGTTACGGCGCCCAGCCGGCAAACAAAAGACCTTTCCAGCCGAAAACCTATACGCAAACGCTGAATCTGGAAAAAGGCAAGGCTGCGAGCGTCAACCACCGTCTGGGAAGCGAAACCCTGTCCGTATCGGCAAAGAGTAAGAGCGGATCGACCGTCGGCGTTTCGTACAAAACAAGTAATGCCACTTCACTTGAAATAACCGCGAATACCGATATGGACAGCGTAACGGTAACCGTTGTAACAAAAGACCCGAACGAGCGCACGCCGGTTCAGAAAGTAGTGGATTTCTCGGCGCGTACCTTAATGATGTTGCGCAGCGCTTCGATCAACTACCGCCAATCGAACAGCCTTACGCTGCCCGGATTTAAGTCCGAACCCGGATTTTTCGGACAACAAACGGTAAACGGCGTATATGCGCCGGGCTATGCCTTCGCTTTCGGTATCCACGATGAAAATACGGTCGGAGAAGCCCTCGAAAAAGATTGGCTGTACACGGGCGAAGACCTGATTACTCCGGCGGTAACGGCTTATACTTCAAACCTGGAAATACGCGTAGGGCTCGAACCGCTTCCCGGACTGAAAATAGATTTGGACGCGAAACGCTACGAAGCAAAAAATACTTCGATGCTGTTGATGGCGGATATGCCCACCACTTTCAACGGAAGTTACAATATAAGTACTGTGGCTATTGCTACGGCGTTCAAACCGCTTGGCGATGTGAACAATAATTATGCCTCGGAAATGTTTGACGCTTTTTTAACGAACCGCACTGTCATTGCCAACCGCTTGAATGAACAGCGCGCCAATACACGTTATCCGGTAAACGGATTTTTTCAGGATAACAATCTGGGGAACGAAGTTTTCGACCCCGATAAGGGAAAATACGAAAGGAACTCGCCCGATGTGTTGATTCCGGCATTTTTGGCGGCATATACCGGACGCAATGCCAATACGATAAATGCCAATCCTTTTTTGTCGATATGGAGCATATTGCCCAACTGGAAAGCGAGTTACGACGGACTGTCGCGTTTGGCATTTGTGAAAGAACATTTCCGGTCGGTGCGCGTAACGCACGCTTACGTATCGTCGTACAGCATCGGTTCTTATACTTCGTTTTCGACCTGGGTTCCGATGCCTGGCGAGGACGATACGGCTTTGGGGTATATCCGCGACGTGCAGAACAACAACCCGGTACCGTCGTCGGCATACGATATTGCGAGCGTTTCGCTTATCGAAAATTTCAGCCCGCTTATCGGAGTGAATGCGACGCTTAAAAACAGCCTTACGCCCAAAGTGGAATACCGCAAGCAGCGGAATATGGCGCTCAATCTGGCAAGTTTGCAGTTGATAGAAACGAAGTCGGACGAGTTTGTGGTGGGGATAGGCTATGTGTTGAAGGAATTTGACGTGATTCTTCGCTTGAAGAACGACAAACAGTCGAAAATAAAAAACGACCTGACCATCAACGCCGATGTTTCGTATAAGGATATTAAATCGCTGTTGCGGAAAATCGATGAAAATGTAACGCAGCCTTCGAGCGGCAACAAACTTTTCACCATTAAAATCATGGCGGATTATGTGTTCAGTTCCAAAATGAACATACGGCTGTTTTACGATTATCAGGCGAATACGCCGCTTATCTCAACGTCGTATCCGGTATCCGCAAGTAATTTCGGCATGAGTTTTAAATTGATGTTGACAAGGTAAGGAATGAATATTTGTGCATTATTATCCGGTGGAGTCGATAGTTCGGTGGTGGTTCATTTATTGAAAGAAGCCGGACACACGCCGCATTTGTTTTACATCAAAATCGGGCGCAGCGACGATGAACTCCTGCATTGCACTTCGGAAGAAGATATTGAAATGGCAAGCCTTATCGCCCATAAATACGGATGTAAGTTGGAAGTCGTCGATTTGCACAACGATTACTGGGAAAACGTAGTGGCTTACACCATCGACAAGGTAAAGCAGGGATTAACGCCCAACCCCGATGTGATGTGCAACAAACTGATTAAATTCGGCGTTTTTGAAGACAGGGTAGGAAAACATTTCGACAAAACGGCGACGGGGCATTACGCCACAACCACCGAACGCGGCGGAAAAATATACCTTTCCACAGCTAAGGACATGGTGAAAGACCAGACCGATTTCCTGGCTCAAATCAATTACCTGCAAGTATCGAAACTTATGTTTCCCATCGGGCATTTGATGAAAAGCGAAGTGCGCGATATTGCCCTCCGGGCTGCCTTGCCCAGCGCTAAACGCCACGACAGTCAGGGAATCTGCTTTCTGGGAAAGGTCAATTACAACGATTTTATCCGCCGCTATCTGGGCGAGAAGCCGGGACCTGTCGTAGAGTTTGAAAGCGGGCGCGTGTTGGGACGGCATCGCGGATACTGGTTTCATACGGTAGGACAGCGCAAGGGCTTGAGCTTGTCGGGTGGTCCCTGGTATGTGGTGAAAAAAGACGTGGAAGCCAATATTATTTACGCTTCGAAAGGCTACGACGCTAAGGCGCAATACGGCAACGAGTTTACCATGCGCGATTTTCATTTTATAACAGGAGATGTATGGAAAGGCGTACTTGAACCGGTGGATATTACCTTCAAAATCCGTCATACGCCCGAATTTACCAAAGGCGCGATTCGGAAAACCGCAAAGGGCTATCATGTACTGTCGGACGAAAAATTGCAAGGCATTGCTCCCGGTCAATTCGGCGTGATTTATGATGCGGACAGGAAGATATGTATCGGAAGCGGGGAAATCGGCTAAGCGAATGGAAACAACCCCGCCCGAAAGGATTATTTATTAACCGGCATGGGAGCAATCACATCCACTACCGGTTTTTTATCCAACAATCTTTTATACCTCAACAACGCTTCTACAAAATAGTAATCGGCATAGGACAACGGCGCGTCGATTTCACTTCCGCGAGCCATAAATCCGGTACTGTGCATAAGTATAAACCCGGCGTTATCGCCAACCTTCCGCACTCTGTAAGCGCTTGATGCAAGTGATTTTAGTTGCTGTTCTGCAACATCTAAATATATTCGAGAATATTCGCCTGAGGCGTAGGCGCTTAATTCAATCAATGCGGAAGCGATTATTGCGCCTGCGGAAACGTCCCTGCCTGCGTCTGGGATATTGGGAGCATCGAAATCCCA
>JAISWY010000288.1 GCA_031270925.1 Candidatus Symbiothrix sp. | reverse complement strand
CCCATTCGTTTATTTCGGATTCGTTTAATCGGTAAAACTTCCTTGCTTTCTTTTTGCCCAACACAATTTTAAGGGCTTCCGGCACTCTGCTGGGCGGTCGTCCTTTCGGGTTGCCGCTTTCGCCTTTCTGAAATGGCGGTTTTAACCCAGTTGTATTTGGCCTCGGATTCGGCATTTGTATTGGTGTTATTTGCAATTTTTATCGGTAATATCCGATACGTAAATATTGTACTCAAGTTCGGCGGTTTGCCCGGTTAATTCTTCCCATCGTTTTACTATTACATCGCAATAGCATGGGTCTAATTCTACCATATAGCAAATGCGATTTAATTGCTCGGCTGCCATCATGGTACTACCTGAACCGCCAAACATATCTAATACGATATCTCCTTGCTGACTACTATTCTTAATAAGCTGCCCGATTAATTTTAACGGCTTCATGGTCGGATGTTCTGCATTCCGGAGTGGCCTGTCTTCATCTATTACCGTTGTGGGTATATTCCCCTGCAACAATTCCTTGACCATGCTTTTGAGTTCCGATTTTGAAAGTTTATCAATATCCGGTTTATCTTCAATAACAGTTGTTAATGAGCGGTTTTTTGTGAAGTAGTGCGTGGCTCCCTCTTTCCATCCGTATAGGATTGGCTCGTGCTTCCATTGGTAATCATGGCGACTTAAAACGAAATGATTTTTATTCCATATTAGCTCTTGCTTGATTGTAAATCCGGCTTGACTAATTGCGTTTCGGAAATTCAGAGTTTCACTGGATGAATAAAACACGTAAAAACCCCCGCCGCGTTTGGTTATTTCAAATGCTGATAAAAACGACTTCAAAAGGAAATCGTAAAAAACGGCATTCGTAAGTTTGTCGTTTTTTATCGCATTTTGTATCCTATTACCTTTATTTATTTTATTTAAAATTTCATTTTTGCTCGAATAATCTACGTTATACGGTGGGTCGGTAATAATCAAATCGGCTGTTTTCCCATTCATTAGTTTCGCCATAAGTGTAGGGTCAGTGGAGTCCCCGCAAATTAACATGTGTTTGCCGAGCCGGTAGATGTCGCCTACTTTGCTTTTTGCTTTTTTCGGCAAATTGTCATCTACATTAAAGTTGTCTTCCCGTGCATCATCTTCTTCATCGTTTACATCAACATTCGGAATATCCACGCACCAACGTAGCAAGTCTTCGGGATTCCATTCGTTGGCGAGTGCGTCAAAATCCCATTCGCCAAATCCGGCATTATCTTTAATCGTGTATGCCCGCAAATCTTCTACCGGTGTTTGCGGCGGGATAATCTTACAAACAATTTCGGTATATCCTAATTCCTTTTGCGCCCGGTAACGCATATTACCGCCAATAATAACGTACTTTCCGCCGTGCGGAAATACAAGGCATTCCCGAAGCGCGAGCATTTCGGGGTTTTCCTCAATGCTGCGTTTGAGTTTGCTGTAACGGTCATCGCGGATAAATCGAGGGTTCTTTGCCAAACCCTCAATTTGTCCTTTATTCGTTTCCAATTGTGAAATAGGTAATACAACGCTTTGAATTAAATCTATCTTTTCCATAAGCTAATACTTAAAAAGGCGTATTCATTGACGGATTCCATTTGGGTGCACGGCTGCTTGCTGCCGTTGTCTTTTTTAATTTGGTGCCTTTTGCACCGCCTTCACTTCCTGATGCCATAATTGTAAATTTTTAATCGTTAAACTTCTTCCTTGTAAAGATGTCCCATAATTCATTGTCCCTTATGGGTCTCTTCTTATTAATGGTCGCGTACCGTTCTATGATTTTTCCCAATTGTGAATCATAAAACGTATATAATTCCTCGTTTTCTTCGATAGTAAATTGTTCTATGTTCGCCGACGAACGCAGATTAGCGGAGCCGTGAATTATGATTTTACGGCCGCCGATCGTTTCAAATTGCGCCGTCTTGGTATGTATGGCGGCTACGGCAAACTGAAATTTATTATCAATATCAAGTTTCTTGTAAATGTAGGGGATTAGGCTGTGCCGCTCGTGAGCGAAAAAATAAGCTGAAACAATGAGGTTTAATTCGTCCACAAAGCCACCGGCAATAAGGTTGTGCAAGCTATCTACATTCTCTTGGGAAAGGGATAAGGTTGTAAGGGTCATCTTGAGGCATTTGGCGTTTCGCTGAACTATGTAGGCTTCGATAAAATCGCCAAAAATAAAATTACCGGAAACGAATACATCGGCGCGTTCCCCTTTATTTACGGTCAGTTCCCGCGCCAATTTATCGGCGTTGTCGTAACATACGAAATCCTGTTTTACCGGGTAAATTTTGGGCTTTGTGTAACGGTTTTCTTCCTGCGGGGTTTCTTCGTCTGCAAAATCGAATATGGCGGGGTCAAATTCCGGTATTTCAATGTTGCCGAAATCAAAATCTTTCAAATCGTCGCTCCTGTTATCTTTCTTATTCCGTACCATAAACATTTTATCGAATTTCGGCAAAAGTACATATTCGTATTATCACAATACGGAACAAGGGCGGAAAGTTTTTAAAAAGTTATAGACATAGAAAGTTATTTTTATGAAATTTTCCGGGTCATTTTTCAAAATTTCAAATAATCCTTTATTTCTCTGCGGAAATCATCAAAAGAACGGCAAATAACGTATTTTGCTCCTGTCATTTCGATTAGTTTTTGATAATCCTTTTGATAGTCGCTTTGTGTCCCGATTGGCGTTTTCATTTCGATAGCCAAATAAGAATAACCGGAGGCGGAGTAAAGCAAAATCAAATCGGGAAATCCGGGCCGCGTTCCCATATCTTTGAAACGTTTGGCTTCGCGGGCATTGCGTTTTCCGCCGTTTGGACTGTGGTGCAATAATCGGGATAACTCCCGGTATTGTAGGGAAAACCATGTTACGCAGGATATTTGTATGTTGTCTTCTATGTGTTGCATGCTATTACAGATTAAAATATTCTCTACAATAAAATCCCCGGCGGGGTTGGTAGTCTCTAAAATCGCAACTCTTCAAAGCCTGCTTTTGATTACACCAATACGACATATCTTTTTGCCATTGCGGAACAAC
>JAISWY010000249.1 GCA_031270925.1 Candidatus Symbiothrix sp. | reverse complement strand
TTTCGGCGTATTTTTGAACCAAATTGCCTAAATCGGCGTCATATTCTTCCTTTACATATTTTTTTGTACTGAATAATTCCCGCCAACTCAATTTGAAACGCTTTTTAAGAGAGAAACTTTCGTTGGTTTTTTTCATCGCTACTTTCAGCTCGTAATCTTTAACTTTTTCATTACCAATAATATAGATGTTTTTGATTTTGGTTTTCTGGTTTTTATCCACTTTTATTTCCATGATAACCTTGCCTTCATTGGTCAAGTCGTCTTTTTGCGAAATCTTGACGTCGGCGTTGCTGAAGCCTTTTTCATCGAAATAATCTTTTACCCGTTTGCGGGCGCGGTTAATCAGGTTGGGCGTGAGCTGCGTACCTTTGGCCATGCCGATTTTGGATTCCAAATCATCACGCTCACCCTTTTTTACGCCGGTATATTCAATCGCAGAAATAATCGGATTGGGACGTAGCTTGATTTCGAGCCAAACACTGTCGGCTGTTAGTTTGGTAGCTAAAATTTGTCCCCACGAAAACAAGCCATGCTTGAGGAAGGCCTTCAACGAAGCCGTGAGTTCTTCGCCCGGAACGCTCACTTTATCGCCGACCGACAAGCCTGAGATGCCGATCAGCACAAAATCTTCGTAGCCGTAACTTTCTACGCCGGTTACTTTAATCTCGGCGATGGCGTATTTCTTTTTGCTTTGTGTATCGTAAGAAATAACCAGAGTTTCGTTTTCTTGCGCCGAGACGTTTGCTATGGGCAAAAACAGCAAAAATAAAAAGAATAAGCAGAATATATGTTTCATTGTTATTATTTTTCAGATTGAATTTGTTCACCGGTTTTTCCGAATCGCCGTTCGCGTTTTTGATAATCGACGATGGCTTCAAACAAGCTGTTTTCACGAAATTCCGGCCAGTAAGTCGGTGTAAAATATAATTCGGCATAAGCCAATTGCCACAACAGATAATTGCTGATGCGATGTTCACCGCCGGTGCGAATCAACAGATCCGGATCCGGTATATTCTTTGTAGTTAGCGATTTATCGATTAATGCTTCGTCGATTTCCTCCAAGTGCAAACGGTTTTCTTTTACCGCTTGAGCGATGTCGTGTACTGCTTTTGTAATTTCCCAGCGCGATGAATAGCTTAGCGCTAAGACCAAGGTTAATCCGGTATTTTTGCTTGTTTCGTTCAGGCACCAGTGTAATTCGCTTTTTGAGGCTTCCGGCAGTCGTTCGATGTCGCCGATGGCTTGCAAGCGGACGTTGTTTTTCATCAAATCGCCCGTTTCACGTTGAATCGTTGTGATGAGTAGCGCCATCAAAGCATCGACTTCTTCTTTCGGCCGGTTCCAGTTTTCGGTTGAAAAAGCATACAGTGTCAGGTATTTAATACCGATTTCGCCGGCGGCTTCTACCACTTTACGAACCGATACGGCGCCTTCCTGATGCCCCATATAACGTTCCATTCCGTTTTTTTGCGCCCATCGCCCGTTGCCGTCCATGATGATGGCAATGTGCTGCGGAAGTCGTGTCGAATCTATTTGCTCTTTCATTAATCTGTTGTACATCTTCCATCTCTTAAACCAAATTCCCAAGTGATGGAAAAAAGTAATGTATTATACCAATCTTTGTTTTTGAACAATCCCTGATTGACTTTATACGGGTTGTTCAAGTTAAATCCTTGTGAATCGGGAGCATCGAAGGCATCGCCAAACAAACGGTGAATGGTGTATTCTATGCCCAGATTCAATTTGTTGCTCAATTTATATTTTATGCCCACACCCAAGGGTAAATTGATTCCGAAAAATGTCCGGTCGTTTCCCGGCGCCAGCGTTAATCCCAATCCGACCAATAAATACGGCGATAATTTACTTGTATTCAAATACTTGTATTTATCGCTGTAGGGTAGGAAATTAAATTCCATTTGTCCGCCCAAGTCGAAAAAAGTCCGGCTGAATGCGATTTGGGCATGATTGGGAAAAACATTTTTTTCGTTTTTCGTATCGCCCGAAACTTTTCCCACCAGCAAATCGGCTTTTATCGCCCAATGAAAATTCAGGTTGCTTCTGAAAATCAATCCGCCTGCCGGTTGCATCGTCCTGAAATAGGCATTTTCGTTGGCATCGCCCAAGTAAAAAGCCGCGCCTGCCGCTCCCCCAAATTCGTACCGGTATTCCTGCGCAACCGCCGTTGTACAGATTGCGAATACCGTACTCCATATTAATATATGCTTTGAAGCCAATTTCATACCAACTATAACGGTAAAATCGCTTCAAAATTATTTCAATGCTCAAACAATTGCGAGTTGATGCATGCTTTCCATACTGCGGTGGGTGTGATGATGTAAAAATATTTTCCATCCTTATCTACCGTTACCGACGAATTGCTTATATCAAAATCGATTGGGGTTTCGGCTTTTCTCGCTTTTGCTTTCCAAACCACACCGCCGTCTTGCGAATAATAAATCGTATGATTTTTTGCCTTCTCGTTGCCGTTATCGTCTATAACAGAACCGCCTGCCAACCAAATTTCATTGTTGTAATTGAATGCGACCGCTCCTTTAATATTCGGCAGGGAATCGGTTGTACTTACTAGATTCGCCCAATACAAACCGTTTTCCGTCGCCCAAACAGATTGCAAATTGCTTATTATTGTGTCTGCATTGTATCCTCCGATTACAGTCAAACGATCGGAAAAAATCGACGAATGATTGAGCGTGGAAAATTCAACGAGCGGAAAATCATTGGGAACTTCTTCGCCGGTTATCTCTGCATCTCCTTTATGCAATTTGAAATAATATTTGGATCCATCAGAAACAATATAAGCGAAACCTTTATCATTCAATGACTCTGCATTCGGATGAAGAAAGCCCAAAGGAATATGAGCGACTCCGCTCCAAACCGTTTCCCAAGGTTTTTCAACCGGCGGAACTTCCGAATCATCAGCCAATAAAATATATTGTACCGAATCGGGATCGATCTGATGGATATTGACTTGTAAGCTATAAGTTTTATTACGTCCTCCCGCCGAATCGGGAGCAAAAACCGTAAATTCCAATCGGTTATTAGTCAATCGAATGGAATCGCCGCTGCTTTTATAGTAAATGGTGTCTTTTCCGTTGATTTGTTCCTTAATTTGTAAAGATTGACTTAATCCCGAACCTGTGGTGTAAGTAATTTTAAGTAACGAATCGGCCAAATTGGTAAGGTAAGGCAATGAATCGTAATTAAAAATAATTCCGTTTGTCTGGTTGATGGAAAATTGGGTTTCTGCTAAAACCTTAATCGAATCATGCGACAAACCGAATGAGATAATTTGGGCGTCGGTATTTGTAACTTCTTCATATTCAGTTCCGGTTCCCAGACAGGAAACCATCCCCAAGAGCATTGCGACAAGCAGAAAAAAAGAAAAACGGTTTTTTAAATCCATTTCAATAAGTATTAAAAAAACTTTTGACTTGCAAAAGTAAAAACATTTTTGAGTAATTTCGCGCTCGAATGAATAATTTATAATTTTTTAATGATTACAACTATCCAAACGGCGATTGATTTCATGCAAACGCAATTGACAGGCTTGTATTCCGATTCGGAAATCAGGGCAATGACTTATCGAACACTCGAATCTGTATGTGAAACCAACCGGATTGCGATTTTGCGCGGCAAAGATAAGCAATTATCCGCAATTCAGACCAAACGAATGGAAGATATTGTTGCCGATTTGCAAAAATTCCGTCCGATTCAATATATTTTAGGCGAAACGGAGTTTTTCGGACTGCCGTTTAAAGTAAACGAACATGTTTTGATTCCGCGGCCGGAAACGGAAGAACTTGTTGAATTGATAATTGAGAGTGGAAAGTTGCGAATGGAGAACGACGAAGAATGGAGAGTCAAGAATGGAGAGTTGAGAATTTTGGATATTGGAACGGGGTCGGGATGTATTGCGGTGGCTTTAGTAAAGAATTTTCCGAATGCCAAAGTGTATGCTTTGGATATTTCCGAAAAAGCATTGGCAGTCGCCAAAGAAAACGCCAAACTGAACCAAGTAAACATCCATTTCATGCAATACGACATCCTTAATCCCCAAACAACGCTCGACGCTCCCCAATTGGCTAATGCCGAATGTTGTTTCTCAACTCTCAACTCTCGATTCTCAATTATAGTCAGCAATCCGCCGTATATTGTGCCGTCGGAAAAAGCGGAAATGAGCGCCAATGTATTGAATTACGAGCCGCATGAAGCTTTGTTTGTATCCGAAAACCGTCCACTCCTGTTTTATGAAGCCATAGCCGATTTTGGCTTGCAATATTTGGAACCGGACGGCCGGTTGTTTTTTGAAACCGGTTCCCTCTTCGGACAAAACCTAGCCGAAATGCTTTGCCGAAAAGGTTACCGGAATGTTCAATTACGAAAAGATATTTCGGGTAACGAACGGATGATCAGCGCACTACGACCGGAACTTTGAACTTTTGCACTTGCCCATCCACTGAAAACGCTTCTATAAATATAATGTACAAACCGCTCTCAAGTTGTCCGGCTTTTTGCCACTCGATAGCGCCGGCGCTACCCAAAATATCGTTTTCTGCAATCGTATCGACTTTTCGTCCCAAAGCGTCGAAAACGAAGATTCGACAATTATATGCAGGTCTATCCAATTGGTAGCGAATGGAATAATTCGCATTGGTCGCATTTGGATATTCGATTTGAATGTTATTTTCAATTTTTCCGACGGTTTCGATTGCTACATTTAATTGTGAATTAATATACCCCGGTGTCCCACCGCCACTTGCCGTAGTAGCCGATGTCCAATTGGAAGCATCATCGCTCGACGCTTCAAAATTAATTCGTTCCAAAGCCACTCCTTTTTGTTTACTTGATGCGATGGAATGAAATGCCGGCAAATAATTTACTTGGTCGATTATTTCGTTCGTTTGATTATTCAGAATCACAACACACGCGCCGGTATTGGTCAGCGAAGCCATATTTTCGGGTTCGGTGCAAAGCGATTCGTCATGGCAGGAGAAAAACGAACAAACACCCGTGCGGTCTTTCGTAACCAACACGTACTCCTGCGGCAAAAGCAATAATTCGGATGTCGATAGCGGATAAGCCCGATTGAGTGAGCTGTCGGCCGGTTTGCGCGTGGTAATGCTCACGTAACGCAAATCGATGGATTTTTCCGAACGGTTATACAATTCCACATATTCTTCGCCGTCGGTAGGAGGATCGTACAGAATTTCGTTGATAACCAAATCGTTGGCTTCCGGAAGATTTTCAAGCGGCGTAGGTTCGGGATCGTCTTCATCCGAATCTTTTACAACGATATTGTCGAAATAAAACTTTTTGTTGTTCGCGCCTGAAAATGTACAGACAACACCGAACCAATGCGCTTCGGGTAAATTTCCGATGGAAACCGTGCAATGCCCTTCTTCCGTAAAATCGGTTTCATTGTCTAAACGCGAATACAACTGAAAATTGCCGGCATCATCCAAAATCACTTTCACATTTACGGTAAACGACGATTTATCCACCCGTTTGTCCGCGCCCTGAATCAAAATTTGGTCTTCGTCCCCTTTCACGGAACGAATCAAACAAAGATGATCTTGGGTATGCCCGATACGAACATAAAATCCGTTCAACGAAGCGATTAGATCCGGTTCATCACTCGTTAAATAAACTTTGACAAAATTGCCGGAAGTAGGATTTACTCCCATTTTCACATCAAACGACCAAGTGGTGTGCTGCAACCGGGAATTTGCCGTTCGCAACTGTGCCGTGGAATTACTTTCCGTCTTCGACGAATTTAATTGTAATTGCAAGGCGTCATTTACCTGAAAATCAGCGACATTGCCCGACCATACCACACTGCGATTTTCTCCCGTAAACGAACGGTCTTGGAAATCGTCGTGAAACTGCGCCAACACGCTCATCGTTTGGCAAGCCATCATAAAAAGAAGAATTTTCTTCATAACAAAAACAATGTTTTAGTTTGTTAAAATCTTGCAGGCCAAGTTCCTGCGGTTAATTTTGGTTTCATTCATCCATGCAAGTCTCGGCATTGCTGTGATTTCGGCTGTGAATAAACCGGAGGCAAAGATAAAACGAATCCGGCGAATGAAATATAACATTTTTATTATATATTCGTTAAATAAATCTAAAAGTTATATCTTTGTCGCAAAAACGTGGACACATCATAATATTTATTGTAAAATGAAAATTTTTAAACTGCTTTTTATTTTTCTCATTATCAGCGCTTCGGCCTTTTCGCAAACCGAGAAAAACGCGATCCAGAAAAAAGGATGGAACTTTGGAGCATTACCTACCCTATCATACAATTCCGATATGGGTTTTCAGTATGGAGCGTTGGTTAATTTGTTCGATTACGGTGCGGCGTCTTATCCCGTTTACGAACAAAGTTTGTATTTGGAAATATCGCGTTATACCAAAGGTTCGGGCATCAATCGCTTTTATTGGGACACCAAAAAACTGATTCCGGGCGTGCGAATGATGACCGATTTGAGTTACATAACCGACAATGCAGCGCCTTTTTACGGCTTCAACGGCTATGAATCGGTTTACAATCCCAATTTTATTACCGACGAAACGGCCGATTTCCGCTCACGAATGTTTTACGCCTATCAACGCAGTTTTCTTCGCGCCAATATCGACTTTTCGTGGAATCCGGGAAATCCGCATATTAAATACTTTGCCGGCATTAATTTTCTGAATTTCAATGTATCGCGTGTCAATTTTGAAAAATTGGAACTGCCCGATGCCAGCACTTTGTACGACTTATACGTCGCCAACAATATTATAAAGGAAAGCGAAAAAAACGGCGGATTTTCAACGCATTTGCGTTTGGGCGCGGCGATTGACACACGTAATCACGAAAAAACGCCCTCACGCGGTATTCAAACCGAACTGATATTCGATATTTCACCCGAATTTCTTGGAAACAGGCAAGGTTTCGGCAGTGGAATCGTGGCTTTTTCGCACAAACAATTTATTCCTTTATTGGAAAATGAGCGTCTTATCGGTATTTACCGCTTGTTTGTGCAGCAAAAAATGTTTGGGGAAACTCCATTTTTTCTTTCTCAAAACCTGAATTATATTTGGCTCAACCGATCTGTAAACGAGGGTGTTGGCGGCGCAACAACAGTACGCGGAATACTGAAAAACCGTGTTGTGGGCGATGGCCTTGCGTTTGCAAACCTCGAATTGCGCGGAATCGTTAGCAATTTCCGTTTTATCAAGCAAAACTGGGCGGTTTATCTCAACGGCTTTTGCGATGGCGGTATGGTTTATGACAAACGGAACATTGATTTTCAGCAATTTACCGATAGTAATTTATATTTCAACAACGCTAATGACGGCTTGCACGTGGGTGCTGGCGGCGGCATCGGTATTGTCATGAACCGCAATTTTGTTATTTCCGCCGATTATGGACGTGCGTTGAACGCACAAGACGACAAAGGCGCATTTTATATGGGAATAAATTTCATCCTATGAATACATTGATTCTTTTAGCCGCTCCCCTGAAAGATATTTTGGACAAGGTTGGCTCGCATCCTTTAGCTGTACTCGATAATGTCCGGCTCAATTTTACCGAAGGCTCATTGCTGACCATGAACATTGTTATCGCGTTCGTTATGTTCGGTGTAGCCTTAAACATTGATTTGAAAGAGTTTAAAAGCATTTGGAAGCATCCGAAACCGTTTTGGCTCGGCGCTTGTTCGCAATTTGTTTTTTTGCCGCTGCTTACGTTTCTTTTGGTAAAAATTCTCAATCCAACGCCTTCGGTTGCCTTGGGAATGATTTTGGTGGCAGCCTGTCCGGGCGGAAACGTATCGAATTTTATTTCGCTCATGTCCAAAGCCAATGTCAGTCTGTCGGTGTCGCTAACCGCCTTTTCTACAATTGCTTGCGTTGTTTTGACGCCATTCAATTTCTGGCTCTACGGCACGCTTTATTTTTCTTCGGTCGATGTGCCGTTTGTCCATATCAATTTTATTGATATGTTGCAAACGGTGGTGCTGCTGTTGGGTTTGCCTGTTGCCTTGGGCATTTTTGTTGGGAAACGTTTCCCGATATTCGTCAAAAAAATCAAGAAACCAATGTCTTACCTCTCCATCATTGTATTTATCGCTTTTGTGATTATGGCGCTGAAAAACAATTTCGATTATTTCCTGAAATATATTCATCTGATTTTTCTGCTCGTGCTTGTTCATAATGCCTTGGCGTTTCTTACCGGATATTTGACGGGTAAATTCGGAAAATTGAGCGACGCCAATGTGCGCACCCTCTCTATCGAAACGGGCATACAAAATTCGGGCTTGGGTTTGATTCTGATTTTCAATCCGAAATTGTTCGACGGTTTGGGCGGAATGGCTTTTATTACAGCGTTTTGGGGAATTTGGCACATCGTAGCCGGTATGGGATTGGCAGCTTTATGGTCGCGTAAAAAAATGAAAGAATAATGGATACGGAAGCTCTAAAACGTCAATTCTACCATTCCGGTTTTTGGTATCAAATTTTAAAAATATTCATCGTTACGCCTGCATTTTTTCGATTCTATCGCCGCGTGAAAGTGCTTGGAAAACAGAACATTCCACGTAAAGGCCCATTTATTTACGCGATTACGCACCAAAATTCGTTGATGGATGCCCTGGCTGTGCTTTGTACGCAATGGTCGCAACCGCTTTTCGTTGCTCGCGCTGATATTTTCGAGAACAAAACGGTTGTCAAAATTCTGCATTTTTTACGCATTTTGCCCATTTTTCGTCAGCGCGACAAAGGCAAGTTCGAAAACCAAAACGACCAAGTTTTTGATATTCTTGTTTCGGTGCTTGTCCACAAGAAGGTCGTCGGTATTATGCCGGAAGGTGTTTTTAATCCCACAAAAATGCTTGCGCCGCTCCAAAAAGGCATTTTCCGAATTGCCATGCCGGCCGTCGAGGAGATGCAAAAAAACGGTTTGCCTGTCGATTTGAAAATTGTGCCGGTGGGCGTGAATTGGGAAGACCCAAAAAGTTTTTACAAAAATATCACGGTTTGTTATGGTGAACCGATGCAGACTGCGGATTATTACGCCGGATATAAGGAAAATCAAGCGGCGACGCTTAAACAAATGACCAACGAATTGACTGCTCGAATGCGGGCGACACAAATAGAATACACCGAAACTATTCTACCGAAAAAAACATTAAGTTTGACTGAAAAAATTAGTAACTTATTGTTTATATTGCTTTTATTGCTTTTATTGCCTATTGCAGCAGTTGGTTTGTTAATAGGAATCATACCTTATTTATTGTCATTGCGTTTGCAAAATCTGATACGCGACCCGCAATTTAAAATGTCGCTACGATATGTAATTACCTTACTTGCCGATGTGCTTGTTCATATTGCGTTATTTACGCTATCTTTTATTTTTCTGTATAATAATTGGTTGTTGCTTATTGGGGCTTTTATTTTGATTCTTTTTTTCGAAAAAATATGGTACGAATGGATGGCGCGATATTCCCAAATTATTACTACTTTTGCATCCCAAAATACAAAAGAATAATTTTTTCAAAAAATAAAACAATGAAAGTTGCAATCGTGGGCGCAAGCGGCGCAGTAGGTCAGGAATTTTTGCACGTATTGGAAGAACGGAATTTTCCGGTCGATGAATTGGTGTTGTTCGGTTCGGAACGGAGCGCGGGAAAATCGTATTTGTTTCGCGGAAAATCGCATGTCGTTAAGGAATTGAAACACAACGACGATTTTAAAGGCGTAAACATCGCATTTACCTCTGCCGGAGCGGGAATTTCCAAGGAATTTGCCAAAACAATCACTAAATACGGCGCTATCATGATCGACAATTCGAGCGCTTTTCGGATGGATGCCGATGTGCCTTTGGTGGTTCCGGAAGTCAATGCCGAAGATGCGAAAATCTGTCCCTGCAACATTATCGCCAACCCGAATTGCACGACCATTCAAATGGTTGTAGCGCTGAAGCCCTTGGAAGAATTATCGCACATCAAACGAATCCACGTTTCGACTTACCAAGCTGCGTCGGGAGCCGGAGCTGCTGCCATGGACGAACTGACCAAACAATACTGCCAAATCGTGAACGGCGAGGAACCAACCGTCGAAAAATTCGTTTATCAATTGGCCTACAACCTGATACCGCAAGTCGATGTTTTTACCGACAACGGATACACGAAAGAAGAAATGAAAATGTACAACGAAACACGTAAAATCATGCACTCCGATGTGGAAGTAAGCGCCTTGTGCGTGCGTGTGCCGTCGTTACGCGCTCATTCCGAAGCAATTTGGGTTGAAACCGAACGCTCAATTTCAGTAGAAGAAGCACGCGACGCTTTTTCCAAAGCCGAAGGCGTGGTAGTTCAGGACGATCCAGCCAACAAAATCTATCCGATGCCCTTGTTTATCGCCGGTAAAGACCCGGTGTATGTGGGACGTATCCGCAAAGACATCTCTAATCCCAACGGACTTTCCTTTTGGTGCGTGGGCGACCAAATCAAGAAAGGCGCTGCTTTGAATGCTGTGCAAATTGCTGAATATCTGATTCGTTCTTCCTCTTAATCGGCATTGGCGACGAATATATTTCGATAGATGATTTATTCGAACAAGGCGACGCAACTGCTTTATGCTTTCTGTAGCGGTTTGGAAAATTGTTCAAAGAAAGGGGTACACTAAAGTGTGCTTATTTGCTTGTTGCACACATCAAACAACTGGTCAAAAGTCCGCTTTCTATTTATGAAATAATGCAGATTTTAAGCGCTTCATTGTTTGATAAAACTCCGCTCAAAGATTTGC
>JAISWY010000187.1 GCA_031270925.1 Candidatus Symbiothrix sp. | reverse complement strand
TCGGCGAAATCATTGGCGGAAGTCAGGCTGTAAGCCGTCAAGCGGTATTTGCCGGCGGCTTTGTATTGAATCCACAAATCGCTTTGGTCTTTTACTACGTATTTGGATGTCGGCGATTTATCAGTCAGTTTTTCCAAAGTTTCGACTACTTCGTTGTTTTGCAAGCCCGGAAATTGTCCCGAAAGCGTTCCGCCGTCGGCCGTAATATCATCGGCAAACAAAGCGGAACCGAATAATTGCCATTCGGCAAGCGCCAACGAGCCGGAATTACCGTTGCGTTGCGTTACCTGCAAGCGGAAATAAGCATAAACCGCCGCTTCGGAAAGTTCGTAGCGTTTCAATTGGAAGCGTTCGGTAAAAGTTTGTTCCGAGCGGGAATCTATATCCGTCCAATTGATTCCGTTAGTGGAAGCCTGCAATTTCCATGTTTTCGGATCGGAAGCATTGCTTTCTCCCGATGATGCCAAAGCGTAAGCCTGCAAACGCACGGGAATTTTCGATTGGTATTGAATCCAAGCGTCGTCATTCGCGCAAGTTATTTGAAACAAAGATGATAAGCGATTGTCTATCAGATTATTGCCTGATGTTGTTGTATGAGAAAACGCGAGCGTTCCGCCGTTATCGGTAATATCGGGATAAAGAGCGTCGCCGGCGACAAAACGGAAATTTTTCAAACGCAATCCGTTGACTTCTCCTTTGAATATCAACCAGATATTGTGCATTCCGTCGATAGCATCGACATTTCCCTGCACGGTGGTAAACGCTCCGTTGGAAGCGGGAACGCTTATTTCGGCGATTTTCATTCCGGTCAGGCTGTCGGTACGAACTTCGATTGTTCGCGCCTGATTATCGTTCGCAACGGTCAATTCTATTCTTATCGGCATATTTTTGCGGAAATCCACATTGCTGTAAACGAGGTAGTCGCCGTTTTTCATTCCGGTTAATTCTGCCGTTTCGCCGGATGTATTGTTCTCTGCCGTAAGGCCTTTCAAATAATTGAAACTGCCGGCTTCGATGTTCGCGAAAGCGTTTTTCGTTATCGAATTTTTATCCATCGGACTGTTCACGGCCGCCGAAACCGCCGGGCCGCAACCGAAGGAATCGTAGTTATCGTTGCCGTGCTTGAAATTTTCGGTCGATTTTTCCCACCACGCCGTCCACGTTACGCCGGCCGAATTGCGGTTGTTGTAGGCGTGCAATGCGTTCAACTGCATCCAATCAATCCATTGCGGTTGGCGCAAATCGGTAATGTAGCGACGCACGTAACGCATCAAAATTCCCTTGAAACCGGGTAAATCGGAGCCGCCGTCGCAAACGTTGATAACGCCATGACTGTTACACAAATGGTCGCGAGTGTATTGTATAATTTTTTGCGCATCGTTTTTGTACATTTCGTCGCCGTAGCGGTTGTAGAGCATGACCGCCGCGCCGAGATAAGTTCCCTGATTGTAGGTCGAAGCCCAATAATTGGTGCTGCCGCCGTCGGAAGTACTGTCGTAAACCTGTCCTGTTTCGGGATTGTAGAGATGGAGGCGCTGATTGCCGTACAGCATTTTCGCTTTTTCGTAATACGTATTGTCGCCGGTCGCCATGGCAAGGTAGCAAGCCGCTACTTCGGCCGGGCCGTTGATACACGAACCGGTGCCGTCGCCGTTGCCTTCTTTCCATCGCAAAAGGTAATAACTGTTGGTTTTAATTAAGGCGCGTTTATACATATTGTCGAAATTGTTCTTCGCATTAGTCAAAAAATTGATGCCCGAAACGGAATTGCCCATCATCAAATAGGCGCGAACGCTGGCGATGCAAATCCACGCAATATCGTCGTTGAACTCGTTGCCCATCCAATTGGAGCTGTTGCGATAGATAAAATTCCGGTAAGCTTCTTCAAACATCGTTTTGTATTCGGCGTAGCCCGTATGTTCGTAAGCGTCCAACAAGATTTCAAGGTTTTCGGCGCAGCCCCAGAAACCGCCGCCGATGTCGTAGCCCACCGTCGCCTTTTTGTAGTAGAGATTTTTCCACGACTGCACCATTTCGGTGCGCAGGGCGACTGTGAATTGATTGGGAAGATCGTCCACCCGTTCCAAGGTCCATATCCGGCGGGGAAGATTTTCTTCGTCTTTCGTCCAAAGTTGCAAAGCCGCGCCGTCGCTATCCAATTTGTCGCCGTTGGCCAATTCGAGATAGAGTTTTTGGCCGCTCAAAAGCGATGCGCTGCTGATGTAATAAGCCGAAGTTCCCGCTGATTCGATTGCCCATTTTTGTACAAGGGCGGAAGACGGCGCGGTTTGATTCACACCCACTCCTTTGGCGGCGCTGCCGGCCATACGGAGATTTTGTCCCGAATACAGATTGGTCAGGTAATAATAATCGCCCGATTCGTCGGGAACGATGCGCCAGCGCTGCGAATTGGTTCCGGTTTCCGTCCACGCCACCGCTTTGGCCGAATTGTCTAACGAAGAATTTTCGATAAATAATACGCGATTGCCCGTGTATTGACTTACAATGCGATACACGCCCGGTTCAATTTCTACGGCAAATCCCATGACTGCCGAAAGTAAAAAACTAAGAAGGAGTAAAAATTGTTTCTTCATATTATATTATATATTTTATTGTTATTTATTCATTTGAAACGAGGGCGGAACGGCATCGTCGTCTGTAGCCCATTGTTTGTTCGGATATTTTCCCATGACCAATTCCAAGCTTCCTCCCTGCATCAAATCGTCGTGGGCGAACCATGATTTGTTCCACGCTTGGCCGTTCAGTTTGGCCGATTGGATGTATTTGTTTTCGGACGAATAATTCCGTGCGATTACCTCAAAGAACTTTCCCTTGCCGATATTCAATTTCACGTGTTCAAAAGCGGGCGAACCGATGACATACATCGGCAAACCGGGCGTAATGGGATAAAAGCCCATTTGAGAAAAAACGACAAAAGCCGTGAGTCCGCCTCCGTCTTCATCGCCCGGAATCCCCATCAAATCATTACGAAACCATTGATTCAGCAAGGAATGTACCCGTTTTTGCGTGCGCCAAGGCTGTCCGGCGTAGTTGTATAAATAAGGAATGTGCATCGCCGGCTCGTTGCCCATCGAAAACTGTCCCACAATGCCGGTGTGGTCGCCGAATTGATGATGGAAATCGGGGCGACCCTTGCCCAAGGGCGTGTTGTACATCCGTTCCAACTCATCGACAAAGGCTTGTTTGCTGCCAATCAGCTCGACCAAATCGCCGATATTATGCAGCACATCCCAGCGATAGACCCAACCGTTGCTTTCGTCATAAGCGTCGCGACCGCCGATTCCGGGAGGAAAACGATAATCAATGCCTTCCACAAAACGGCCTTGCGCATCTTTCGGATGGAAAAATTTTGTTTCGGGATTGAAAATCAAGCGATAATTCAGACTGCGTTTTTGAAAATAAGCGGCTTCGTCGGTTTTCCCGATGTTTTGCGCCAAGAGCGACAAGCACCATTCGTCATAAACGGTTCCCAAAGTTACGGCTACCGGTTGACGACGTTCCCAAGCATGTACTTCGGGGGCGGTTTCGCTTTCGCCTTTCGCCAAACTCGGAAAATAGCCCTGATCTTTGTAAAATTGGTCTAAACGGCCGGCGGGCTTGGCCGACCAAGGCGCTAAGGTTTTTTCCGTGATGGCGGCTTTGCTTACATTGTATGCTTCTTCGATTTCAAAGCCGGATAAACCTTTGGCCAGAGCATCGGCTAGCATTGCAACGGCGTGATTGGCGTTCATGCGGCGACTGTCGCCCGTAACTTCTGGGAAGTTCGGCATCCACGGACGGGGCATTTGGCGAGTCATCACGATATAGGAATGAATCATGTCTGTTTCCATTTCCGGCTCAATAATCACGCGCAGGGGATGCGTAGCGCGGAAAGTATCCCAAATCCAATCGTCG
>JAISWY010000151.1 GCA_031270925.1 Candidatus Symbiothrix sp. | reverse complement strand
CGTTTCAGCCGGAAAATGGGCGAATGCCGCTTTTTGGTTGGACGAAATCAATGGCAAATGGGCTACAACCACTTATTACAAAGATTTGCCCGAATACATCGACCGCTTCAATACGGCCGAAGCCATCGGCAATTATCCCGAACGGCAATGGAACCAATCGTATCCGTCGTACACCGGATTTCTTTATACCGAACGCACTGCGCCATTTTCGTATCATTTCACGAAATCGGACAACGATCGCTATAAAAAAATCAAGAAAACGGCTTTAATAAATTCCGAGATTACACTTTTGGCCGGGAAATTCTTTGAAAAAGCCGGATTTACGCGCAAGGCCTGTCCCGACTTTTTGGGGCTAACTTATTACGCGGGAAATTATCCTTACAGCGCCGATCAGACCGAATACAGCGCTGAAATTCAAGATATTTACTACTGTTTAGACAAAGAAATCGAAAAATTAATTGATTTGATTGACCGGAAAATCGGATTGAAATATGTTTTAATCGTCTTAACTTCAACCGGTTATTTCGATTTGATACAAACGCCGTCCAATGATTTTAAAGCGGCGGGCGAGTTTTATCCCGGCCGCTGCACTTCGCTTTTGAATATGTATTTGATGGCGATTTACGGACAAGGTAATTGGGTAAACGGCTATTTCGACCGGCAAATTTACCTCAATAAAAAACTCGCGGAAGAAAAGCAGGTCGCTTGGGATAATTTAATTCGTAGCGCCGCCGATTTTACAACGCAATTCAGCGGTGTACAACAAGTTATAACCGAACTTCATTCGGGCGTGAACAAAAAAAACTGTGGCGATTTGTTTATTGAATTGCTGCCGGGATGGAAAATCGTTTCGGAAAACAATACTTCTTCAACCGAAATGCTGCGCACATCCATCGCTTTATCGCCTTTGTTCTTTTTCGGCGAAAATATTCCCAAAGGCCATATTGTCCGTCCGATAAAAGCGACGGAAATTGCGCCGACATTGGCCTATCTTTTGCGGATTCAACGGCCGAACGCCTGCAAGGAAAAGCCTTTGGACGAGTTTCTTCAGAAATGATGCTTGGATTCGCGTTGCCGCATCGCCTCGAAAGTGAGGATGGCGGTCGAAACCGAAACATTGAGCGAGTCGATTACTCCGCGCATCGGGATTTTAATGCGTTGGTCGGCGTTTTTCAGCCAAAAATCGGTCAGACCGTCGGCTTCCGTTCCCATGATGATGGCGGAAGAAATTGTGAAATCGGTTTCATGATACTTCTGGGCGGCGGTTAGTTCGGCGGCGAAGGTTCGGATATTTTGCTTTTTCAGGAAATTCAAGACTTTTTCATTGGCGCCGACTGCAACAGGAACCGTAAAAATACAGCCCACACTCGAACGAATCACGTTGGGATTGTACATATCGGTCAGCGCATCGCAAACCAAAACGGCATCTACTCCGGCTGCGTCGGCTGTTCGTAAGATGGCGCCGAGATTGCCCGGTTTTTCTACAGCTTCCAACACGATAATAAACGGATTATCAGGTAATTGTAAATTCGATAAATGATGCGGTTTGGGTTTGGCCAAGGCTAAAATGCCATCAGAACCTTCACGATATGCAATTTTTTCAAAAACCGAATCGCTCACTTCATAAATAATTTCGTTGGGGATTGATTGTAGTACTTCGGGATAATCGGTTCCGGCAAATAGTTCGGGACAAAGATAAATCGAATCAAACACATATTTTCCGGCGATGGCCAAAGTGATTTCGCGTGCGCCTTCGATGATAAACAAGCCTTGTGCTTTGCGTTCACGTGCTTTGGCGCTTAATTTTTGAATATTTTTGATGCGGTTATTTTGCAGGCTTGTTATCCGTTCCATCCGATTTTTGATTCTTTTTGTTTTCGTAATCGCAAACAAAAACGATGTATGTCAGCAGAAGCGACGAAACCAGCAGGCAAACTATCCATTCGTTTTGCCGGTTATACATCAACCACGCCGAAACCGGTAACATAATCGCAGCAATAGCTTGCTGAATATTCAAGCGTTTCAAGCGAAAATTATCGCCTTTATAGGGTGTGATAAGAAAAAGAACAGCCAAGCCCAAACTTGCTGCGGCATAGAGATAAGGCGTTATCTGCCATTCGGTTAGATATAGAAGCGCCGAAACCATCAGCAAAATGCCGAAAAAATAAAATAAATACGTTTTGACAGGCCAATTCATGCTTGATTATTTGATAAGAAACAGTTCTTCGTTGGATTTGACCATGTGATACTGTTCGCGCGCCAGTTTTTCGAGCGTTTCGTTATCACTGTGCAAAGCGTCCAATTGTTGTTGGCTTTCGGACTGTTCTTTCCGAACACCTTCTATTTCCTTTTCCAAACGGCTGATTTCCCGGTCGTAACCGATGCGTTTATCAAGGCGACTTTCGCCTGCGAATAAGAACAAAACCACGAAAACCGCAAAGGTAATGCTGTATTTATTCAATTTCAGCTTCGCGGCGGTAGATTGCAAGAAAGAGAAAAATCGTTCCATAAAATACAATTTCGGCAAAAGTAGTGATTTATTTTGATTTTATGCAATTATCGAAACAAAAATCGAAATTCGTCTTCAAAGTTCGGCGTAAAAACCGTCTGTCCGATATTTTGCCGGATACGTTCAACCGGCCAAAAAGCAATTTCATCAATCTCTATCGGATCGAAACATAATTCGCCTTCATAAATCGTTTTATATGAATAAACTAACTCTTTTTCGATTTCCGATTCAAAAACATAACTGCGGATAAATTCGGGAACGAAACCGCGGATACCTAATTCTTCTCCGGCTTCTCGGACAAGCGCTTCTTCGACGGTTTCGCCTAAATCGACGTGGCCGCCTACCGAAGTATCCCATTTCCCGGGTTGAATATCTTTGTTCGACGAGCGTTTTTGCAGCAGTAATTCACCTTTCGTATTGAAAATATGCAGATGAATAACCGGATGCAACGACTTAGTGCCGCTATGACATTCGCTGCGGGTTGCTTTTCCGATTACTTTGCCGCTCGGATCGACCAGGGGAAACCATTCGTCCATACTATAATTTTTTTACAAAGGTAATGTTTTATTTTTTGATTTGGCACAGAATTAGGGTATAATTAACCGTATTAATATTATGCCCGATAGTTGAAATTCAATGATTTACATCGTCAATCCAGCATATTTTATCGTCTATCATAACAATGGCTCACCTGCAAAACCTTGTGTTTAGCAGAGGCGACAGACCGCAGGTCTGAATATGAATAACCCCCAATGAAGAGAAGCGATTGGGGGATTAAGACATAATTGATAAGTTTTGATTAATCGGGCTAAGATAGTGATTT
>JAISWY010000110.1 GCA_031270925.1 Candidatus Symbiothrix sp. | reverse complement strand
CTGTTAAATGCAGTAAATCAATTAAATATTGAATGTGAAACATCGTTAAATTTTGCATAAAATATGCCTGATTTTCAATTAGATACAAAATGCATTATCCTGTTTTCCCTTATATGAAGAGGGTGGGAAACTTGAATTATAGAAACATTCATTTTCTGTGCATAATCGTGAACACAAGCCTTAAAATCTGCCTGATTATCAATTAGATACATAATGAATCATCCTGCTTTCCCTTATATGAAGAAGGTGGGAAACTTGAATTAATAGATATATTCAACCCACTTCGGGGTTGAGGGGAGAGTGGCTATTTCTCTATCCCCCAATCGCTTCGCTTCATTGGGGGTTATTCTTATTCAGACCTGCGGTCTGTCGCTTCTACTTAACACTGGGGTTTGCAACTGAGCCGGTTTTACCGGCGCGCTATAATAATGATCAGCAACACAAAGTCTTTCAGATGAACGCGCATCAGCGCCAATGCTTTCGACATTCGCAGTTCTACGGTGCGTTCACTGATGGATAGTTGCCGGCTGATTTCGCGATAGGTCAATCCGCTTACTTTGCCAAGTAAAAATACGACGCGGTAATTTTCGGGAAGATTCTTTAATGCCTTGTCGATACAAGAGTTTAATTCCGAGAAGAGGATATAGTTTTCGGTATCGTAATCAAGCATCAGGTTGGCGTAATCTTCGTTGTCGATTCCGACGGTTCGTGATACATGGGGATTTTTCAGGGCAAGCAGGCAGCCGTTATAGGTAGATTTGAGCAGATAGGATTTGAGCGAAGATTCTATAGCGAGGTCGAAGCGATTGTTCCAAAGATTCAGGAAAACAGACTGTACAGCATCTTCGACCATACTTTTTTCGCGTATGATATTTCCTCCGAACAGCACCAAATCTTTATAGTAGCGATGAAAGATTTGCGTGAATGCTTTTTCGCTGCCTTGATTCAGTTCTTCGAGGAGTCGCCGCTCCGTTTTGTCCTCTATTGACATGTCGTAAACGTATTTTTTTGATGTTCGTAACGGAATTGTATTAATTTCGGCAAAGCTAAGTAATTATAGCGGGTTTAGCAAATTTTTTGTTGTAATCGGCGCAAATTTTTCCATTGTAGTGGACGTATTTGTCTTCGCTGCTGTTGTTGCCGTTTTTGAAAGTTCCAAAATTTCCGCTATCTTTGCAGGCTTGTAAAAACAAATAAACATGATCAATCGTTATTAAAATTAGAATGAACGAAACAAAAGCATTAGCAAATACAATTGTAGAGGCATTACAGGAGAAAAAAGGCCGACGGATTGTTTGTCTGGATCTAAATGGAATTGAAGGCGCAATTTGTCAATATTTTATTGTAGCACAAGGGAATACGCCCACACAAGTATCGGCGTTGTCGGATTCGGTATGGGATTTGGTTTCCAAGCGCTTGCATGAAAAACCGCTGGGCGCCATCGGCATGCAGGAAGCGCAATGGATTGCCATGGACTACGGTACGATTATACTGCACATTTTTCTGCCTGCATTGCGCGAATATTATAATTTGGAAAATTTATGGGCGGATGCCGCCATCACAGAAATACCCGATATTGTATGAGTACGACAAATCAACAACAAGTCCCGCAACAACCCCAAAAAAAGAACACAAAAAAAGATTATCCCTTTCCCGGGCAACAGAAACCGAATAAAGGCACGAATTGGATGTACCTGATTTTGTTCCTGATACTTGGATTTTTCTTTTTTTCCAATCAACCGGACACCTCCAATAAAGATGTCAATTGGACAAAATTTCAGGAATTAGTGAAGAAAAATTCTTTTTCCGAAATAGAGGTTTACTTGAATAACAATCAGGCAGTGGCAAAAATCAAGCCCGAATTAATCAAACCGATTTTGGGTATAGATTCGCTGGTGGCCAAATATCCGTTTTTACCGGCGCCACAGGGAACGGTTACGGTAACTATTCCGTCGCCCGAGCGTTTTGCCGATTTTTACGAAAAAACAAAAGCCGAATACACGATCGACGCTCCCGTTGAATACGACGAAGGTAGCAATATATGGTTGTCGTTGTTATTCAATGTTTTACCCATTGCTCTCTTCATCGGTTTCTGGATTTTTATGATGCGGAAAGCCGGCGGCGGAGGTGGAGGAGGTATTTTCAGTGTGGGAAAAACACGCGCACAGATGTATGACAAGTCATCGCCTAATTCCAAAAAAATAACTTTTAAAGATGTGGCCGGTTTATCGGAGGCCAAACAGGAAGTGGAAGAAATTGTCGATTTTCTGAAACAACCGGAAAAATATACGAATCTGGGAGCCAAAATTCCGAAAGGAGCCTTGCTGGTTGGCCCTCCGGGAACAGGTAAAACCTTGTTGGCCAAAGCTGTAGCTGGAGAAGCCGATGTGCCGTTTTTCTCTTTATCAGGTTCCGATTTCGTGGAAATGTTTGTCGGCGTGGGAGCTTCGAGAGTGCGCGATTTATTCCGTCAAGCGAAAGAAAAAGCGCCGTGTATCATTTTTATCGATGAAATTGACGCCGTGGGCCGCGCCCGTAACCGCAATGTGAATATGGGTGGAAACGACGAGCGGGAAAGCACTTTGAATCAATTACTGACCGAAATGGACGGATTCGGTTCCAACATCGGAATCATCATTCTGGCCGCTACTAACCGTGTCGATATTTTAGATAAGGCCCTTTTACGCGCCGGCCGTTTCGACCGTCAAATTAACGTGGACTTACCGGAATTGAACGACCGGAAAGAAATTTTCATCGTCCACCTGCGCGACATAAAAATCGACGAAACGGTCGATACCGAATTTTTAGCCCGTCAAACGCCCGGATTTTCGGGAGCCGATATTGCCAATGTTTGCAACGAAGCCGCTTTGATTGCCGCCCGCAACGGCAAGGAATTTGTGCAACGCGAAGATTTTATGAATGCCGTCGATCGTATCGTGGGCGGTCTGGAAAAGAAATCGAAAATCACAACCATCAGCGAGCGACGTTCGATTGCTTTGCACGAAGCCGGTCATGCCACGTTGAGCTGGATGCTCGAATTTGCCAATCCACTGGTCAAAGTTACGATTGTGCCGCGGGGAAAAGCCTTGGGCGCTGCGTGGTACATGCCCGAAGAACGGCAAATTACCACCTATCAGCAAATGCAGGACGAGATGTGCGCTACTTTGGGAGGCCGAGCCGCCGAAGAAGTCTTTTTGGGAAAAATCTCAACCGGCGCATCGAACGATTTGGAAAAAGTTACAAAACAAGCCTACGCCATGGTGGTTTATTACGGCATGAGCGAACGTCTTCCGAATATCAATTACTACGATGCATCGGGACAAGACTGGGGTTTTCACAAGCCGTATAGCGACGAAACCGCGCATCTCATCGACGAAGAAGTGAAACGCATCATCAACGAGCAATACGACCGCGCCAAACAAATTCTGACCGAAAACAAAGACAAGCACAAAGCTCTGACCGAAGTTTTGCTTGATCGTGAGGTGATTTACGCCGACGATTTGGAAAAAATCTTCGGAAAACGCCAATGGGTTTCCCGTTCGCAAGAAATTTTAGCACAGCAAACGGTGGATAACCCCGACGAAACGGCCAAAAAACTCTTGGACAATCCCAATGAAAATCCCGCAGAAGAAGAAACTAAATGAAAAACCTGTTGCAGCGAACATTGGCCGGAAGCGTTTACGCAAGCTTCATCGTTTTAGGGATTGCATGGAACGAATATTCATTTCTCACTTTGTTTACTGTGGCAACCGTTTTATGCTTGTGGGAATTTTACGGCTTGTTGGAAAAGCAAAAAAAGGTCCGCTTCCATCGTGTCTTCGATTGTTTGGGCGGCGGGATTTTGTTTATTGCCTGTTTCTTATACGCATCCGGTACATCGGATTACCGTATTTTTGCAGTTTACCTGCTTTATGTGGTTATTGTTTTGATTGTGGAATTGTATGAAAGGCAGCCCGATCCGATTACACATGCTGCTTATCTGTTTTTCGGACAATTGTATATTGCGCTTCCTTTTTCGCTGCTTAATTTGATTGTTTTTGTTCCGGCGGCGTCCGAAAACGCCGTTTATTCATGGATTTTGGCATTGGCATTGTTCGTCTTTATCTGGATAAACGATACAGGCGCCTATATCGTTGGTTCGCTCATCGGGAAACATCGCCTGTTTGAACGTATTTCTCCCCAAAAATCGTGGGAAGGCTTTTTCGGCGGATTGGCATTTACCATTGCTTCTTCTTTGATTTTCAATTGTTTCGTCCTCGAAATTCCGGTTTATCATTGGATCGGATTATCCGTTGTGGTCGTCATTTTCGGTACATTGGGCGATTTAATCGAGTCGTTGATGAAGCGCACCTTGTCGGTCAAAGATTCGGGAAAAGCCATTCCGGGACACGGCGGGTTTTTAGACCGGTTCGACAGTTTCTTGTTGGCCGTTTACGCCGTATTTTTCTACATTCAATTTATTCAAAATTAAATGTCAGCGAAATCATTCGGGTAGAGCCGCGGGCAATGGCGTCGGAATATTTCCGTAAATTATTGTCGGTTAAATCGCTACGATCGTGTTTAATGACATCGGCCAAACCGAAGCTGAAACGGATCTCAGGAACGATTTTGATAATCGGAAGATAGAAATCGCAACCGATACCGATCGAAAGCCCATAATCCATCAATTGCATATAAACAGCCTCATCCAATTTTCGTCCCAAATCGAAAGCCGTGTATGCGCCGACCAAGACATAAGGACGATAATTATTTACACGCACCGAACGGATTTTCAAATCCAAAGGCGCCGTCAGGTAATTGGAGCGGATGGTGGTGGTGTAACGGCTGTCATTGTCCTGATTCATAAATTCGAATTGTTTGTCGCCGAAATGCAACATGGGCGTAAAGCGCAGATTCATATATGGATTCAGGTATAAATCGCCTAATAATCCTACGCTGAAGCCGGGTTGATAATCGGGAAGCGTTGCAAACCACGTTTCGCCCGTAGCCGGGTCGAGCAAGCCTGTATTGGTCAACATTAAATCCTGAAAATTCAATCCCACGGAAATACCAAAGTGATACAATTTCTGGTCGCCGTAGGGTTGATTTTGTACCTTTTTCTTCTGCGCCAAAAGCGGAACATGCAACAAGACACAAAAAAAGAGTATGTAAACGCGGTTTTTCATACTCTTGTATTAACGTAAAAACAAAAAACTTATTGCGTCAGCAGCCAAGCCGATGAATGTTGTGAATAATCGCGGCGGAATTGCGACAGATACGTTTCGGCTTGCGGTTTATCTGCGAATTTCCGAACATAAATGCGATAGCGATTGCCGTTGCCGATGACATTTAAATCGGAAAAATCGGAATAACGGCTCAATTTGATTTCTTCCCGCGCAGCCGCTTCGGAACTTACACTCGCAACAACAATATAATAATACGTTTGATTCGGATTTTCTTCGGGAGCGGAAACTGCCGGCGTCGGTTCTTCGACCGATAATTCGGGTGTTTCAATTACATTTTCGGAGGCAAGGGTATCGGCTTCGGCGATAGTTGTAGCAACAAGCGGTCGCACAAATTGCCCAAAAACGGCTTTTTGCAAAACCGGTGAGCGGTCGGATTCATTGAGCGGTGCGGATGTGAGGAACAACATCGCCACCGTAGCCGCGGCCGAAGCCGTCCAACGCAGCAATTGGCGATGAATAGGCAAGTAAATCACATCTTTATCTCTTTTCCGGCGACGGATGCTGGCCAATGCTTCCAATTCAACCAACGTAGGCAAAATAAGCGGCTGCATACCGAACGAAGCGGCATTGCAACTCATTTGTGCGGCCGGTTCGAAAAGTAGTTTATTTTCGGTCGATAATTTCAAAATTCCCACCCATGGAATCGCCACAGTCCCTTGGATTTTCAATTGCGTATTCAGTAAATCGACGTATTGGCGGATGTTCAGGCAAGCTTCCTGATACGAAATTTTTTCGCCTTTGGCTATTGTATTGGCCAACAAGCCGTCGTTGTGCCGAATATCGGAATTGAATCCTAAAAAAACGGACGGAGGGGAAAACTCATTTTCTTTGGGGAGATTTTCTGTTTCAACATCGGAAATAACAAACGCTCCGAAGCCCGGAACGATCACGCATTCTTGTCGGATTAATGAATAAGCAATATAGAACGATATATTTTGCATCGGACGACAAAGGTAGATTATTTCGGGCAAAAATACAAATATTTGGAACAATTTTCCCCGTCCGGATAAACACTAATATCTATCTTTGCCGTATAATTTCAAATATAAATACATGAAAAAATTGATGAATCTCCATTCTGTCGGATTACTGACTTGTGTGGCGCCTTGCATCTATGCGCAAAATGATGCTCGTCCGAATATTATTGTCGTATTAGTGGACGATATGGGTTACTCCGATTTGGGATGTTATGGCGGCGAAGTTCGCACTCCCAATATTGACGGACTTGCAGCCGACGGACTGCGATTCAGTCAATTCTATAATGCCGGACGTAGTTGTCCCACCCGTGCATCGCTGCTGACCGGCGTCTATCAACATCAGGCGGGAATAGGGCGCATGACTTTCGACCAAAATCTGCCGGGCTACAAGGGAACGCTGGGCGACAATGTGGTTACGATAGCCGAAGCGCTTCAACAGGCCGGCTACAAAACCGGCATGATCGGAAAATGGCATGTTGCGGAAACGCCGCTTCGGGAAGATCAGCGAACATGGCTGGCGCATCAAGTGAATTATCCGACTTTTGCCGATACGAAAAATTATCCGGTCAATCGGGGTTTCGACGACCATTACGGTCTTATTTACGGCGTAGCGGATTATTTCGATCCGTTCAGTTTGGTCAATGGCGATCAACCGGTGGAATCGGTTCCCGGCGATTATTATATCACACAAGCTTTTTCCGATTCGGCTGTGTCGTATATTAACCGTTACGCTGCCGAAAAAAATCCTTTCTTCCTTTATTTGGCTTATACGGCTCCTCACTGGCCGTTGCACGCGCTTCCCGAAGATATAGTCAAATACGAAAATACTTTTACGAAAGGATGGGACGCTATCCGGCACGATCGTTACGAAAGAATGAAACAATTGGGTATTTTCGACCAATCGGACAATTTTTTATCCGCTCCGCCTCATCCACGCGATTGGTATCAAGACTCGACCCAAGTATGGGACGCCATGTCGATGGCTGTTCATGCTGCCATGATAGATCGCATCGACCAAGGCATCGGACAATTAATAACTGCCTTGAAAAAGAACGGACAGTATGAAAATACCTTGATTCTGTTTCTGTCGGACAACGGCGCAAGCAACGAGCGTTGCGAAAATTATTCTCCGGGCGACAATGACCGCCCCGATCTGACCCGCGACGGAAGAGCAATTATCTATCCAAAAAACAAGGAAGTATTGCCCGGCCCTCAAACAAGCTTTGCCGCTATCGGACCCGATTGGGCGAATGCAGCCAACACGCCTTTCCGCTTTTGGAAAGCGCGAATGTATGAAGGAGGCATCTGTACGCCGATGATTGCTCACTGGCCGAAAGGCATTCAAAAGAATGTATCCGGACTTACTCGGCAACTCGGCCATGTTATGGACATTATGGCGACTTGTATTGATGTGGCCGAAACCGACTATCCGCAAATTTATCGAGGTAAAGCGATTATTCCGATGGAAGGGAAAAGCCTCGTTCCCATCTTCAAGACAGGAGAAAGAGAAGGACACGAATATATCGGATTCGAGCATTTCAACGAAAAAGCATACAGAGCCAACGACGGATGGAAAATCGTGAAAGCCGGTGGCAAGGATGCGATTTGGGAATTATACAACCTCAACACCGACCGGACGGAAATGCACAATCTGGCGAAAAAATATCCCGACAAAGTGAATGAAATGGCGCAGTTGTATGATGAATGGGCGGAGAGGTGTTTGGTTGCACCGGCGCCGCAATAAGCATTATCTACCTTATTTCTCCTGCCAACGTATTCTGCAATCTCTCGGCGTCGGGCAAAAACCGCCCGTTTTCGTATTTCATCGGGAGTAATCCGGGTCGGCAGGTTTGCGCATAATTTTTCGCCTGAGCGCCGCGCGGATTGAAAAACAAGGTCGCCCACCAATTTCCGTCTTTATCTTTGAACAAATTGTTATGCCCGCCACCTGTAATGGCATTGTATCTTTCGGAATAGGGGCCGTAGATGTTGTCGGCCGTCGAAATCACGCAATCGTAACTGTAGCGGG
>JAISWY010000079.1 GCA_031270925.1 Candidatus Symbiothrix sp. | reverse complement strand
TCTCGTCGCTGGCGGCTTGTATCGCTCTTCTGTTGTCCGGTTTCATCTTTTTTCAAAACAGGAGTAGCGGCGACGCTCTGATTACTCATTCCTGTCAAACCGGCATATCCAAGATTTTTTTGCCGGACAGCACTTCCGTTACCCTGAATACCGGAAGTTTCCTAAGCTACGACGCTAACCGTTTTAATAAAAAACGACGTGAAGTGAGACTGCTCGGCGAAGCTTTTTTTGAGGTAAGTCCTCATCCCGACAGGCCTTTCATCGTGCAGACCGAACAGATTGATGTGCGGGTGCTGGGTACGGTTTTTAATGTGAAAGCCCGCTCGGAAGACGACGAAATAGAAACCGGTCTGCTTTCGGGAAGCATCGAATTGTTGGAACGTTTCAGCAATGAAAAAACAAAGTTGATGCCCGGACAACAGTCCGTCTATAACAAACGTACCAAAGAAATGAGTCTGCATACAATTGAAATACGCCGATTACCCGATTGGATGAACGAAGGCCTGATTTTCGACAAGGTGTCGTTTCATTTTATCTGTGAGACTTTGGAGCAACGGTTTCATAAGAAATTTGAAATCAATAATATTAAAATCGACAATAAAAAATTTACCGGCAAATTCAGCGGCGGCGAATCATTAACCGAGATATTGGAAATCATTCAAATCAACGTCCCATTTTCCTACCGGATAGAAGGCGACAAAGTGGTTATTTATTAGAGTTTAAAATTTTCAAAATATGAGATTAAGTGTCATTTTTCTGTTTTTATTCGGGCTGTTGCAAGGAACGTCGGCTCAATATGATGCCGGAATAGATACCCTGGCAAAAAACAGCCTCGAATTGAGGTATCTGAAACATTCCGATCCGCATCGCCCGATCTATCATTTCCTGTGTCCCGACGGTTACGGACAACCCTTCGATCCCAACGGCGCTATCTTTTGGAATGGAAAATACCATCTGGGATATATTTACCAAACCGACCGCAACGGCAAGTGGAAACATCTATGGGGACATGCCGTATCGACCGATCTTTTCCACTGGACTTTATATCCCGACATGCTGGATGTAAAAACGGGCGATATTGAAAACGGTATTTTCAGCGGGGGAACTTTTATTTCCCGCCAAGGTATTCCGTATATAATGTATCACGGCGAAGGTTCGGCAACCAACCTGATAGCTCATTCCACAGACCGGGATTTGGAAAATTGGATTGATAAAACACCTGTCCTCGTTACGCCGAAAGAAGGCGACCCGATGTTCGGCAAATATGTAGCATGGGACCCGGAAGGCTGGTACGACAAAACTGCGGACACTTATTATCAGATTTCGGGTGGAAATCCGGCCAGCTTCTTCAAGTCCGGAGATTTGAAAACGTGGCAATATCTGGGCGATTTTATCGACCCCGCCGAGCGCCGTAACAATGCTTTTGAAGATATTTCCTGCCCCGACTTCTTCAAAATAGGCAATAAGAACGTCCTTCTATTTATCAGCCATTATATGGGCGCTCAATATTATATCGGCACATTTGCCAACGATAAATTCAAGATAGAGAAGCATGGACGCATGAACTGGCCGGGAGGCACTTTTTTCGCTCCCGAACAGTTGATCGACGACAAAGGCCGGAACATTATCTGGAGCTGGATTCTGGAACGCAAACCGGCGCATCTTAAAAATTTCGGATGGTCGGGTATTATGAGTTTACCGAGGGTACTCTCGCTTTCTGAAGACGACGAACTGCAAATCAACCCGCCGGAAGAAGTAAAACGGATACGAATCAACGAACAGAAAGAAAAAAATCAATTGCTTGACCCCCATTCGGAATATCAATTGGCTGCCAACGGCAAATATATGGAAATTCAAATGGAACTGATGGGCGGTCAAAAATCGCCTTACGGATTGAAAGTATTCTGCTCGCCCGACAAGCGGGAAGAAACGCTTATTCAATACGACCCGGTTGCCGAAGAATTGATCATTGATTTTCGCAAATCATCGGTTCATGCTCCGGTGGAATTTCCCCAATATTGCATGACTTACTATCCTCCCGAAACGGACGTGGAAGGTATTGTATCGGAACAACGGGCGTCTTTCAAACTGCAAAAGGGCGAAAACTTGCAATTGGATGTATTCATCGACCGGTCGGTAATTGAAGTTTTTGCCAATGGCCGTCAATGTGTAACGCAAGTGGTTTATCCCGAATTGCCGGAAAGCGACGGAATCGTTATTTTTTCCGGCAGCGAAACGGTTCATGCAAAGAATATTACAACTTGGGAAATGTCGGCGACAAATCCCTATTAACTAAATAAAATTCTCATAATGAAGACAACAATACGCATTTATACTTGGTCGCTGATAGTGGCATTGGGTGGATTCTTGTTTGGTTTCGATACGGCGGTTATTTCGGGCGTTGAAAAATCCATTCAGCAGTTATTCGATTTATCGGCTTTGGCGCACGGTTTTGCCATTTCATCGGCTTTAATAGGAACGATTACCGGAGCGCTCTTTGCCGGCAAACCGGCCGACAAATACGGGCGTCGTCCGTTATTGTTCGTGATTGCCGCAGGATACTTGGTTTCGGCTGTGGGAACGGCTTTGGCTCCCGATGTCGTCGTGTTTATTATTTTCCGTTTTTTGGGAGGAATTGCGGTAGGCGCTTCGTCGGTAGTGGCGCCGATGTATATTTCCGAGATTGCTCCCGCCGATATTCGCGGAAGAGCGACGGCTTCTTTCCAACTGAATGTGATAGTAGGTATTTTGATGGCCTTTGTTTCCAATTTCCTGTTGCGCGATTCGGGCGACAATGCTTGGCGGTATATGCTGGCGGTGTTGGCGATTCCTTCCGCTCTTTTTCTCACCGGACTGTTCTTTATTCCGGAAAGTCCCCGTTTCCTGATTAAAACCGGACGGAAAAAGAAGGCCTTGTCGATTCTTAAAAAAATCAGAATTGGCGATATTGAAAAGGAAATAGCCGCTATAACGGAAAGTTTGACCGAAAAAGAAGGACGACTTTTCTCCCGGCTTTATTCCAAATCGATCATGATAGCGTTTTTAGTTGCCATGTTCAACCAGTTTTCGGGAATCAATGCCATCCTCTATTTTGCTCCCCGCATTTTTGAATTGTCGGGCTTGCCGGAATCGACGGCATTTTTTCACCCGGTAATCATCGGTATTACCAACGCTTTATTTACTTTGCTGGGTTTGATGATAGTCGATAAGGTCGGACGCCGGAAATTGCTGATCATCGGCTCGGCCGGCATGACGCTTTGTCTGCTTCCGGTGGCAGTTATCTTTTTTATGCACAGTCATTCCGGTCTGTTGCTGGTCTTTCTGGTCGGATACATCCTGTTTTTTGCCGCATCTACCGGTACGGTAATCTGGATATTGATTTCGGAAGTATTTCCCACAAGCGTGCGGGGCAAAGGGCAATCGTTCGGAAGTTTCACGCACTGGTTTTTTGCCGCGTTGATTACGTTCTTTTTCCCGGTTATATCATCCACTTACATCAACGGGGCGGCGTATATTTTCACATTCTTCGGAATTATGATGCTCGTCCAACTCTTTACGGCATGGAAATATTTCCCCGAAACAAAAGGTAAAACAATAGAAGAAATCACTACTCAATTACAAACAAAAAAATAGTCATGAAACTCAAATCATTAGTAATACTGTTCCTGCTTTCGATGCTTGCTCTCGGATGTGGTGAAAAAATTGAGATACCGATATACAATCCTCCGGTGCAGAACGATACTACCGG
>JAISWY010000043.1 GCA_031270925.1 Candidatus Symbiothrix sp. | reverse complement strand
AGGTACAAATATCGGCGATACATTGTTGGAGGTCGTGACTATGGAAATAGCCGCGATTGTCCACTATTCCCATGTAATTTTTCATAGCAATCGACATTTTCGCGCCACCGTGGTTTTTCAAAACCGGAACGTTGAACCAAACATCGGCATCCAACAAAGCTTGGTGAATGGCCGGCTTCTTCAATTTTAGCGCTCTCGGCAAAGTAACTTCCTTATAATAGCTCGAATCGTTAGCCGGAACGAGATTTCCACCGGCGGCTTTGACCGCTTTTTGCATACCGGAATTTTCGTAGCAACGTTGCCAATTATCGCAAGTGTGGTCGAAAACAGTTACTTTTTTGGCGCCGGCTTGCAGACATTGCTTAATCAATTCGCCGACTAATTCGGGATTCGTATTTGCCGCATAATCAGGCGTTTTATCCCATCCGATATTGGGTTTGATTACTACGTTTTGACCTTTTTTTACATATTTGCCGATACCACCCAATTCTTTGAGGGCGCGTTGCAACAAAACCGCCGGTTCGCCGCCCATCACGGCTACCAAATCGGGTGCAACTTCTACTGCCATTTCATTTTTCATCAATGCAGCCGATAATTTATCGAACGTCAAAGCTGCTACACCGAGGGTTGTAGTCGCTTTCAAAAAATCTCTACGTTTCATACTCTCTTTATATTATTAGATTACTACTTTTTCAGCTGGAACGAAAGTGGAATATAATTCGGCGCCTTAAATATTTGATTTCCAACCGAAAAACTGGGCAACAACTTCAAACTTACATTGCTGCTGTGACCGCTGATACCGGCCAAACTCAATGCAACATTTTTGATTGACGACAACGATTCGCCACTCAAAACCTGTTTGAGATCGAATGCCATATTAATCGGCAACACGGCCTTTTGTCCTCCTTTGATTTGCACCTTTTGCGCAATGCGTCCGGTGGTCATCTGTTTTCCGTCGATTTCCATCACATAATCCAAACCACTCAACAAAGCGGTTTGCACGCCCGGATTGGTAACGTCTAAATTCAATGTAAAACCGACAGGCAACGAACCGCCTGAAATAGCGAAAGCCGAAGTCAACTTAACCAAATCCATCGGATTTAGATTTGTTAAATTAGTGATATTATGCAAGTTAATTCCGGCCAACGAAACGCCTGAAATCGAATTGTATGCGTATTTGCATTGCGTTAATTGCAACACTCCTCCGGCTTGCCGGCCCAAATCTTTCATCACATCGCAAGAAAATAATACGAGAACGATGCCTAATAATGCACAAATCTTTTTCATATCTATAACTATTTCTTATTTGAAACCGCAAATATAGTGAATTTTTTACACTAATTTCAAATCTTTCAATAATTCGGGTAAACTTTGCTCGAAATGAACGCCAAAACGAAGGTCGGTTCCGGCCTCGGCCGTTTTACGAATTGCCGATGTGGTAAACCGGACGGCAACGGCGGCGGATACATCCAAACTGAAACCGTTTAACAAAGCAGACAAAAGCGCCGAGCCGAACACATCGCCCGTACCGTGGTAATAGCCGGGAATGCGTTTCTCGAAAACATAAACGATTTCGCCAGCATCGTAAGTGGCAGCGCCCAAGTCTTCTTCATTGAAAAATACACCGGTCAGAACGATTTTTTGGGGACCGATGGCGCTTAATTTTTTCAAAACATCTTCGATATATTCTGGCGTGTAGGGGCCGGGATTGTAATCTTCGCCGATTAACAAAGCCGCCTCCGTGAGATTCGGAACGATAATATCGGCTTTGGCGCACAATGCGCGCATTCCGACGGCAAATTCGGGCGAGAAAATTTTATACAATTCGCCGTTATCGGCCATAACCGGATCAACCAGAATCAGGTTGTCTCTCGTTTTAAATGTTTCAAAAAATTTTGTAACCAGATCCAATTGTTCGAACGAACCTAAAAATCCGGTGTATATGGCATCAAATTGGATGGCAAGTGATTTCCAATGCGCGGTAATCGGAGCGATGTCTTCCGTCAAATCCCTGTAAGTAAATCCGGTAAATCCGCCGGTGTGAGTGGATAAAACAGCGGTCGGCAATACGGTTGTTTCGATTCCGGCGGCGGAAATAATCGGCAATGCCACTGTTAATGAACATTTTCCGAATCCCGAAATATCATGGATAGCGGCTACTCTTTTTAATCTTTTCATTTTACCTTATTTAAATATTATTTAAGAAATACCTTGCGTTGCTACGTCCGGATTTATTTTTTTTATCAAAGCTTGCAATACCGAACCGGGACCCAATTCCGTAAAATTAGTGGCGTCATTGGCAATCATATTTTGTACCGATTGTGTCCAACGCACCGGAGCTGTCAGTTGAGCAATCAAATTCGTTTTAATGATTTCGGGATTTGTTTCTCCATTTGCGCTAACATTCTGATAAACAGGACATAGCGGCATTTTAAATTGCGTGGAATGGATGGCTTCTTCCAATTTGGTTTTCGCCGGTTGCATCAAAGGCGAATGGAAAGCGCCGCCCACATTCAGTTTCAACGCGCGTTTGGCTCCGGCTGCCAGAAACAGTTCGCAAGCCTTCTCAACACCACTTAATGAACCGGAAATCACAATTTGTCCGGGACAGTTATAATTAGCGGGTACAACCACATCGTTTATTTCGGCGCAAATTTTTTCGACCGTTTCATCCGGCAAGGCCAAAACCGCCGCCATCGTTCCGGGATTTTCGTCGCCGGCTTTCTGCATGGCGCGCGCCCGTTGATAAACCAATCGCAAACCGTCTTCAAATGCAATAGCATTAGTGGCCACCAAAGCCGAAAACTCGCCCAAGGAATGACCGGCCACCATATCCGGCTTAAAATCAACGTTTAAGGTTTTCGCCAAGATAACCGAATGAAGGAATATTGCCGGTTGCGTTACTTTCGTTTGACGCAAATCTTCGTCGGTTCCCTCGAACATCAAATCGGTAATCCGAAAACCTAAAATTTCGTTGGCTTGTTCGAATAAATCACGAGCAATTGGCGATTTTTGGTATAAATCCAATCCCATGCCGACAAATTGTGATCCCTGTCCGGGAAATACAAATACATTCATAATTGCCTTAATAAAAATTCGGGCGCAAAGGTAGTAAAAATTTTCC
>JAISWY010000028.1 GCA_031270925.1 Candidatus Symbiothrix sp. | reverse complement strand
AGAAATTTTCACTACTTTTGTATTCAATTTAGCAGGCAAAATGATTAATACCGGATATAGCAAATATTGTTTTTTAGCGTGTTTGACGGCTTTTTTTCTATTCTCATGGCCATTATCGGCGCATAATAATTCATTCCAAGGAGGCAATTTATATTTTCTGCCGGTCGTTTTTGATGAGCGATTTCCTTGCGATATTTCCCTTGAGTTACCGAAAGATACGTCGATAAAAGGCGATTTCGTTTTTGCGGAATTGCAACAACGGATTTCGATTTACGATTCGAAAGATAAATATGTATCCGACTTACGGACAAGAGCTTACCGCGATTTTATCCGAAATAATATTACGCGCATCAAATATATCGAATCGGATTTTCCGAAAGAAGCGGAGAAAATCGTCGAAATCAATTCGCCTCGTCTTTTCGATGTGTTTTTTTCGGTTGAGCCGGAAAAGGAACGGGCGGAGTTCGACCAATCGACCCGTTTTCGTCCGAAACGTCGTTATTGGCAATGGGGCGGAACCAGTTTATTGCAATTTTCGCAAAATTATTTGTCGGAAAACTGGTTCAACGGTGGCGTAGGCAATCTGAATATGGTTAGCGCTCAAAGCATGACGTTTAATTACAAGAAAAATAATTTTCAGTTCAACAATTTGGTCGAATGGAAATTGAGTTTTTATACCAATGACAACGATACATTGCGCAGTTACCGCACAGGCGACGATTTGATTCGAACGTATAGCGACGTCGGTCTGAAAGCTTTTAACGACAAGTTTTCCTATTCGTCGAACTTGGAAATCAAGACCAAGTTTTTCAAAAGCTATAAGGAAAATTCCACGGATTACACTTCTTCATTTGCTTCGCCTTTGCAAATCAACGTCGGTTTTTTGGGGATGAAATATCAATTGGATAAAAAATCGAAAAAGGATAAATATCGTAAACTGAATGTATCGGTCGATGTATCGCCGTTGTCTGCTCAATATACCTGGGTGGCCGATGACGATGTGATGAAACAAAACCGCTATGGTATTCCTGCCGATAAAAACTATTTGTTGGATATAGGTTCGACCATCAATGCCAAATTCGTTTTCAATCTTAACAAGCAAGTTGTTTTTTCGTCGCGATTAAAATATTTTACGAATTACGAAAAAGTACTTGTCGAATCGGAAAACGAACTAAATGTTTCTTTGAACCGCTTTTTCTCCACTCGTTTTTACTTCTACGGACGTTTCGACGATACGCCCAACATCAAGCATGATAAACGCTTCGGACTCATACAGTTGAACGAATTATTGAGTTTCGGATTTAATTATAAGTGGTAACGGTTTATTCCACCGTTACCGACTTTGCTAAATTCCGCGGCATATCCACATCGCGCCCTTTCTTTACGGCAATATGATAACTCAATAACTGTAAGGGAATTACCGACAAAAGTGGCGCCAAACATTCTTCCGTTTCGGGAATTTCGATGATGAAATCGGCCATTGCACGCACTTTGTCATCGTCTTTGTTTACGATGGCTAGAATACGGCCTTTCCGCGCTTTGATTTCTTGAATGTTGCTGATGGTTTTTTCGTAAGTGCTGTCGTGTGTGGCAATTACGACTACCGGCATTTCTTGATCGATGAGGGCAATCGGGCCGTGCTTCATTTCGGCGGCGGGATAACCTTCGGCGTGGATGTATGAGATTTCTTTCAATTTTAAAGCGCCTTCCAATGCAATTGGATACGAATAGCCGCGGCCTAAATAAATGAAATTGTGCGCGTAGGTAAACGTTTTCGACAAATCTTCGATTAACGGATTCAATTCCAAAATCTCTTTTATTTTGGCGGGAACATTGCTCAGTTCCGACAAAGTTTGTTCGTATCTCGTTTGCGAAATGGCGCCTCTTTCCTTGGCGATATTCAAGGCCATCATCGTCAGAACCGTAACTTGGGCAGTAAATGCTTTGGTGGATGCGACACCGATTTCCGGCCCCACGTGCGTATAGGAACCCGAATGAGTATTGCGCGGAATGGACGAACCAACCACATTACAAATGCCGTAAACAAACGCACCGGCTTCTTTGGCCAATTCGATAGCGGCCAAAGTATCGGCCGTTTCGCCCGATTGTGAAATGGCAATCACAATATCATCGGGGAAAATTACCGGATGACGGTAACGAAATTCCGACGAATATTCCACTTCCACCGGAATGCGGCAAAATTCTTCAAACAGATATTCGCCGATCAATCCCGCGTGCCATGATGTTCCGCAAGCTAAAATCAAAATTCGGCGTGCGTTTTGGAATTTGGCTTTGTGGTCGATGATGCCCGACAAAGTTACATTGTTGTTTTCCACGTTGATACGTCCGCGCATACAATCGCGCAAAGTACGTGGTTGCTCGAAAATTTCCTTCAACATGAAATGTTCGTAACCGCCTTTTTCCAAAGCGCTTAAATTCATTTCGAGTTTGGTAATCTGCGGCGTTTTTTCGTGATTGTTCAGGTTCACGATTTTTAGCGGCTCATCGCGTTGGATAATTGCAATTTCTTCATCTTCCAAATACACCACTTTGTTGGTATATTCGATGATGGGTGAAGCGTCGGACGCGAGGAAAAATTCATCTTTTCCGATTCCGACCGCCAATGGACTACTTTTTCGCGCGGCAATAATCAAATCGGGATTGGCGTTTTCGATGATGGCGATGGCATACGCGCCGATAACTTGTTTCAGAGCCAACTGCACGGCCGTATATAAATCGACATTGTTGCTAACTTTCACATATTCAATTAATTGAATTAGCACCTCGGTGTCGGTTTCACTTTGAAAAGTATAGCCTTCATTGATTAATCCGGCTTTTAGAACGGCATAATTTTCGATGATTCCGTTGTGAATCAAGGCCAGATTTTCCGATTGCGAATAATGTGGATGCGCATTCACATTATTCGGTTCGCCGTGCGTTGCCCAACGGGTGTGAGCAATTCCTACCGTACCTAATGTATCTTTGGTGGCGCATGATTCTTCCAAATCGGAAACGCGCCCTTTGGCTTTATATACATTCAACTTGTTTTGTCCGTTGAGCAGAGCGACTCCCGAACTGTCGTAGCCGCGATATTCCAAGCGGTGCAAACCTTTAATTAAAATTGGATAAGCATTTTGCTTACCGATGTAACCTACTATACCACACATACTTAATCGATAATTTTAAAAAATGAAAAATGAAAATTTTATTTATATTCGTCCCAACTTTTGATGGGGATTTTTGTTAGATCGATCGCACAAAACGCATGAATGAACGCCGCGGCCAAACGCGAATTGGTAAACAGCGGAATGTTGAAATCAATCGCTCCCCTGCGGATTTTGTAACCGTTCGATAATTCGCCTTGCGTGAGGTTTTTGGGGATATTAACCACCAAATCGATTTGTTTTTCGTGAATCATTTGCAGGGCGCTTTGTAAAGAGCTTGCATGCAACGTCCCTACTTCGGAAGGTTGCGCTACGTGAATTGCCGGTATTTTATTATCCGTCAAAAATTTATGAGTTCCTTCCGTAGCGTAAATCGTATAGCCTTTTTCCTGTAATAATTGACACGATTCGAGTAAATCGACTTTCGATTTCAATTCACCGCTCGAAATTAGAATATTCTTTTTGGGGATACGCATTCCCACCGAAAGCATTGATTTTAAGACGGCTTCGTAGTAATCGTCGCCGATACAACCAACTTCGCCCGTTGATGCCATATCTACGCCTAAGACAGGATCGGCTTTTTGCAAGCGCGAGAACGAGAATTGCGAGGCTTTGATGCCGACGTAATCCAATTCAAATTCGCTCTTATTGGGTTTTTCGACTTCTTCGCCCAACATTACGCGGGTCGCTAATTCTATAAAATTGAGTTTCAACACTTTAGATACGAAGGGAAAACTGCGCGATGCACGTAAATTACATTCGATTACCTTAATATCATTGTCTTTTGCCAAAAATTGGATGTTGAACGGGCCGGTAATCTGCAAGGCATAAGCGATTTCACGCGCCACCCGTTTGATTTTCCGCACGGTTTCGACATACAGGCGTTGCGGCGGAAATTGAATCGTGGCGTCGCCGGAGTGAACACCCGCAAACTCAATATGTTCCGAAATGGCGTAAGTGATGATTTCACCTCCACTTGCAACCGCATCTATTTCAATTTCTTTCGCATTTTGAATAAATTCACTCACTACAACCGGATGTTTTTGCGACACATTGGCCGCCAATTTCAAGAAAGTTTCCAATTCCGGTTGGTTGGAGCAAACGTTCATTGCTGCGCCGGAAAGCACGTATGAGGGTCGCACCAAAACCGGGAAACCGACTTCTTCCACAAAAGCGTCAATGTCTGCTAATGAAGACAATTCTTTCCATCGCGGTTGGTCGATGCCCAAACGGTCGAGCATAGACGAGAATTTGTGGCGGTCTTCGGCGTTGTCAATTTTGGTAGCCGTTGTTCCTAAAATCGGGACGCCTGCTTTGTCGAGCGAAAGCGCGAGGTTATTAGGAATTTGTCCACCGGTCGATAAAACCACGCCGTGTGGGTTTTCCAACTCAATAATGTCCATCACGCGCTCGTAAGTCAGTTCATCGAAATACAAGCGATCGCACATATCATAATCGGTAGAAACAGTTTCGGGATTGTAGTTGATCATTACACCTCGCCAACCACGTTTGCGAATGGTTTCCAGAGCATTGACGGAACACCAGTCAAATTCAACACTGCTACCGATGCGGTACGCACCCGAGCCCAGTACAATAACCGATCGATGGTCGCCGAAATATTTTACATCATTAGCTATTCCGTTGTATGTCAAGTACAAATAATTGGTTTGCGCGGGATATTCGGCCGCCAGCGTATCAATTTGTTTTACGACCGGAACGATGCCTCTTTCTTTCCGAATTTCGCGCAAATGTGCTTTTTCGCCGGTAGCGACATCGGAATTTTTGTATAATAATTTTGTAATTTGAAAATCGGAGAACCCTTTTTGTTTCGCTGTGCGCAACAAATCTTCGGGCAGTTCTGTTATCGAATCGTATTTTCCGATTTCTTTGGACGTTTGATGTATCAATTGCAATTTTTGCAAAAACCACAAGTCGATTTTGGTCAATTCGTGGATTTTGTCGATGGAATAACCGGCTTCCAAGGCTTGTGCAATGAAGAAAATACGTTTGTCGGTTGGTTCGGTAAGGGCTTTTTCAATGTTGGCAACCTCTAAATCCTTGTTAGCGACGAAGCCGTGCATTCCTTGTGCAATCATTCGTAAACCTTTCTGTATCACTTCTTCAAAGCTACGGCCAATCGACATCACTTCACCTACGGATTTCATGCTCGAACCGATTTCTTTCGATACGCCGTGGAATTTACCCAAATCCCAACGCGGAATTTTGCAGACGATGTAATCCAAAGCCGGTTCGAAAAAGGCGGTTGTAGTTTTTGTAACCGAATTTTTTAAATCCTGCAATCCGTAACCCAAAGCGAGTTTGGCAGCGATAAATGCTAATGGATAACCGGTCGCTTTCGATGCCAAAGCCGACGAACGGCTCAATCGCGCATTCACTTCGATCACGCGGTAATCTTCCGAAACGGTGTCGAATGCGTATTGAACGTTACATTCACCTACAATTCCGATATGACGAATAAT
>JAISWY010000416.1 GCA_031270925.1 Candidatus Symbiothrix sp. | reverse complement strand
TGGACGCACAACAACCGCTTTGCCAACGACCGCCAGGATATGTACAACAAATTTTCAGTATGGAAAAACCTCGGAATCGCCGGCGTAAAAGTCGATTTCTGGGAAAACGACAATCAGGCGACTATGCAGAAATACGAAAAACTGCTTGACGTAACCGCCGAATTGCAATTGCTTGTGAATTTTCACGGCTGCACCAAGCCCTCCGGTTTGCGCCGGAAATATCCGCATTTCCTGACTTCCGAAGCGGTGCTTGGCGGCGAATTTTACTATGGAGATATGCCGCAGATGGTTCATGCCAAGCACAATATCAGCGTGGCGCTTACCCGAAATGTAATTGGCCCGATGGATTATACGCCCTGCGACTTTGCCAAAAAGAACGGGCTGGTGCAACACGAAACTTCCTGGGCGCAACAGGCGGCGCACACCATTCTGTACGAGAGCGGACTTTTGTATTTCCTCGACCACCCGAACAACTACCGCTACCATATTGCCGAAAGTTTTTTGAAACGAATACCGGCAGCATGGAACGAAATCCGTTGCCTCGAAGCCGACCCCGACCGCTATGTTACCATTGCCCGCCGGAAAGGCAGCGACTGGTTTGTGGCTTCCATTACCGACGCCCGCCGTACCTTGAACCTGAATCTCTCTTTTTTAGACGCAGACAAAACTTACAACGCTTACATTTACAAAGATGGCGATTGCAAATCGGAGATTACATTCGATTTCCAAACGAATTTGACAAATACAAGCTCGCTGTCAATTCCTCTCCTTGCTTCGGGCGGAGCGGCAATACAGTTTTCCGAAAACGCCGGTTTATCCAAGCCCGCACAACAAAAAGCGGAAGCCGAAGACGGATTTACCTACGGCTCGAAAACCACCGACCCCGACGGACTTTGTTCGGGAGGAAAGTACGTCGCCAACCTCGGAAAAATGAACAAACTGAGATTCGGTAATATAACCGTGGAAAAGGATACGCTTTATGCGCTTACGATATTTTATATGAGCGATGCGGAAAAATCGGCTTACATCAAAATCAACGACGAAGCCCAACCGCTGTATTACGACTTTATGAATACCGGCGGCGAAAGAGGCGTGTTTTTGGCAATGAAAACCCTTGTCGTTCCCTTGCGGGCGGGTGGCAATACGATTGAATTGGGAAATGCGCAGGATTTTGCGCCCTGCATCGACCGTATCACGATTAGGCCATTGGCAGATGCAACCGGCGCGGCAAGCGCAATTCCTTCGGTAAGTCTGCAAAGCCGCTTTTCGTGGTTTGTAGAAAACAATACAGCCGTGTTGAACAGCGGCTTCTCCGGAACTTTTACGCTCTTCGATTTGCAAGGGCGTAAATTGAACGTCGAAAAGGTCATCGCGGGAGAAAACCGCATTGCATTTCCCCACAAAGGCGTTTTCATTATCAATATCAATGCGGGATATGAATCGGCATCATTTAAAACAATAAACAAATAATCGGAAAAAATGCAAAAATCAATCTCTATTATCGCTGCCTTGCTTGCTATGGCAACAGCCCTGAAAGCTCAACAAAGCATTTTGGATTACAGCCTGCCGGATTCCCCCGATGTGGTATCGTTTGCCGCTTCGCCTGCCAATGAAACCGCCGCTAATCTGACCGACAGGAATGTGCTGACTTTCTATCAAGTAGAAAACTTCGCAGGAGAAGTCGCCATTACCATCGAAACAGCCCAACCGGTTGTTGTAAAAGGCTACACTTTGGTATCGGCCGACGACGAAAGCGCCGACCCAAAGGCTTTCAAACTGGAATATTCCGACAACGGTACAATATGGACACGCATCGGCACAAGCATTTATTCGCACGCTTTCGAGGGGCGTTTTTCGCAGTCGCTGTTTGCTCACAACAGCAATGCACAGGCACATACACGCCACCGCATTGTGATTTCGGCCGTTAACGGCGGGACGAAACTCAAAATCGCCGAGTGCCAGATTTTCGGATTGCCCGCTTCCCTGCCCATCGACCTCACGCAAACAAAAAACGTTTCGGCTTCCGCCGCCGCCGCTAATCTGCTATCGAACAGCCTCAACTCCGTTTTCCAAGAAAACGACAGCCGGACAGCCGAAATCATTTACTCATTCGACCAACCGGTAAGCATTACCGGCTACTCGCTCATTACGACCACAGCCGCCGATGCCGCCAATCAAATCCGCTCGTGGGAGGTGGCCGGCTCCAACGACGGCGCAACATGGAAAACGCTTGACGTCCGCACCAACAAAAACGTACTTTCGCTGACCAACAATTTTCAACGCTACCGCATCGGCAACGAGGCGGAAAAAACCAACTGGAGCGCGTGCGCCGATTATATGCAGGCAAAAATGATCGACCTGTTCTGGCGACAGCGCGGTTCGGGATATTACCTCGTTCATGCCAACAACCTTGAAGCCGGAAGCAAAGACCTCGGTTTCAATTACTGGTGGATGGCGCACACGCTTGATGTATTTATTGACGCATACGCCCGCACGGGAAACAGCGATTATAAGATAAAAATGAGGCAAATATACAATGGGATGAAATACGGGCAAAGCAATCTGAAAAACGGTTTTTTCGACGATATGGAATGGATGGCTCTGGCCTGTATCCGCGCAAATGAAGTAGAACCTGCAGGTTTGGTTAATTGGAAAAACGAAGCCATTCAGCTTTGGAACTGGATAAAATTGGGTTGGAACGATTACCACGGCGGCGGTATTCAATGGGTGGATGTGCAACCGGATTCAAAAAACGCCTGTTCCAATGCGCCCGCCATTATTGTCGCCGCACGGCTCTACCAACTGACCGGCGAGCAGGACTATCTCGATTGGGCATTGCGGATTTTCGACTGGATGAACGCTGCTTTGATTCTCGAAAACGGCTTGGTAAAAGATTCATACACAAACGACACATGGATTTTTACCTACAACCAGGGAACATGGATCGGCGCATGCCTCGAACTCTACAAAATTACCAACGGACAACAGTATTTTGATGCCGCCATGCGAACAGCCGATTACATCCTGAACGATCCAACCAAATTTTCGCCCTACGGAATACTCTACAACGACGAAGGCGGCGGCGACGGCGGACTGTTCAAAGGCATACTGATGCGTTACCTGTCGCAATGGATTCTGTCGGGAAAATTAGACCCCGAACGTGAAGAACGCTTTATCAACTACTTTATTTCCAACGGAAAAAGCCTGTGGCAATCGGCGCTGGATTTTAGCGCCGGCATCGCCGGGAATGCATGGTTTGAACGAACCCCGCGCGTTTCCGCCGAAAGTACGGCAAAGGGTTACGAATCGTCTATCCATTTGAGCGCAACGATGCTTTTTGAATTGCTCGACGAGTTAGAGCGCAACGGTTTTATAACAGAGCGGGGCTTGGCCGAAGGAATGGAATCGAATGTCGATCAGGCATACAAACACTATCGCCTGAATGTAACGGCAAACAACGGCGGATCAGCAGTAGAAGCGGCACGCTGGCAGTTGTTTGAACACATCGGCGGAAGCGGCATTGCCAAAATGCAAGTCGAAAACAATCCGGTAATTATCATTTCACAACAAGGAAATCTATTGTTGCGCAACACGAGCGACCGGAAATTGCAATACAATATTTTCAATATGCAAGGAAGAAAAGTTTCGACCGGCGAACTCATTCAAACAAAAGAAATCAAATTAAATCAGGGCATTTACATTGTTTCCGTTGTCGATGAAAACCATGTTTATTCCCAAAAAACAAGTATAATTTTCTAATAATAACTTATGTTACACACAATCAATCGGATTAAGGCATTTTCATTGATAATCTTCGGAATCGAACCCAATTCTAAACATTTTCAATGAAAATCTTCGGAATTGAACTCAATTCTAAACAATATCATTGATGACGGTCGGAATTGAACCCGATTCTAAACATTATCATTGATGACGGTCTGTTTGAACCGTACGCAATATAAGATAATAATAAAACAGTTCAGTTCTTAATTCACAGTTCTTAGTTTTTAACTTTTAATTCATTCCCGTATGGGTAAAAAATCATTTTTTCCGTTTATTGCACTGGTAGCAATAACTTCAGGGTTTACAGGCAATGCAGGTAACCCGCTTGAACTCCGGTCGCCCGACGGCACATTGAAAATCGTCGTCCGGCTTGACGATAAAATCACTTACGACTTGTCGGTAAATGAGCTGATTGTGCTTGAAAATTGCGGCATTGGTTTGGAAACATCAACGGCTGTATTCGGAGAAAAACCCAAACTCGTCGGCCAAAAACGTGCGAGCGTCAATGAAAGCATCGAGCCTGTCGTTCCGTTGAAGTTCGCAACAGTTAAGAATCAATACAACAATTTGCTGCTGAATTTTAAAGGAAACTACGCCGTTGAATTTCGCGCTTTCGACGAAGGCGTTGCTTACCGCATCATTTTGAACCAAAAAGGAGAAATAGAAGTGTTGAACGAAGATATTTCATTCCATTTTCCCGACAATTACCATTTGCATCTGCAACCTGCCGGCGGATTTAAAACATCTTATGAAGACGATTATTTACATCTCAACGCCAATGAATGGAAGCCGCAAGACCGTATCGCAACACTTCCTTTTCTTATCGACACCCGGAAAAATTGCAAAATTCTGATTTCCGAATCGGATTTGAGTGATTATCCCGGCTTTTTCCTGAAAAGCGCCGGACACAGTTCGGTTGTTGCTACATTCCCGAAAATGCCGCTTGCGTTTGGCGACGATGGCGACCGTAGCGTAAAAATCACGAAAGAAGCCGCTTATATCGCCAAAACAGCCGGAACGAGGGCTTTCCCGTGGCGCTATTTTGTAGTCGCCAAAACCGATGCACAACTCGCAGAAAACACCATGACATTGAAGCTGGCCGCCAAAAGCGAACTCGCCGACATCTCGTGGATTCAGCCCGGGCAAGCCTCGTGGGAATGGTGGAACGGCGCTGCCCCCTACGGACAGGATGTGAATTTTGTGTCGGGA
>JAISWY010000376.1 GCA_031270925.1 Candidatus Symbiothrix sp. | reverse complement strand
AGATACGGAAATGCGACAAACCCACTTTAAGAATCCATTTTTTCGGCAAAGTATAACCCAATTGCAGGTTTTTCATCCGCACGAAACTCATATCATCAAGCCAATATTCGGTTTCGGTTTGGTTGGTGGAAATTCCACCCAAACGCGGCCACGAAGCGTCGCGGTTTTCCCACGACCACGGCTCCGTCCAATGATCCCAGGTAGAGGCATAGCGTTGGTTGGGTAAGTTCAACACTTTGAGATTGTTGAGCCAATAACCCATTCGTCCGGCAGAGCCTTGGAAGAGCATTGCGCAATCGAAGCCTTTCCATGACATCTGGATGTTGAGGGCGAAATTGGTGGTCGGCATACTCCGGTTGGCGTTTTCGATAACCACTTTGTCGTTGCTGTCCACCCGTCCGTCGCCATTTATGTCGTAACGGGCAACGTCGCCCGGAGCCAGCCCCAAATACGGGCCGGTGTGGGTTTCAGGATAAGACTGTACGATTTTCCCATTATCCAAATAAGTATAAACGTAATCGTAAGGCATATTCAAAAACACGTTTTTGCTGTTGTACTGTGCGCCGCGATCGAGGTATTCGCTCCATTTTTCCATCCGCGACTGATTGTAGGAAGCGTTGGCATTGACGGAATAGGAAAAATCGGCCATTTTGTCGCGCCATGTGATATTGGCTTCGTAGCCGCGGTTACGCAATTCGCCGATATTGGCATTGGGCGGGGTATAGCCGCCGCTCAACAGCATCGACAGTTGCGAGGCTTGAATCATGCCCGTAGTCAGCCGGTCGTAATAATCCAATTCGGCAGACAGGCGGCCTTTCAAGAAAACCCAATCGAGGCCGAGGTTCATCACTGAGGTTTTTTCCCAGGTCAAATCTTCGTTCAGCATCCGTTCATAGACAAAGCCTTTGACTATTTCATTGTTCAGAATGTAATTATTTGTCCGCAACAATTCTTGTTGTTCGCTGCGTTTTACCGGACGGTTATTGCCCAATCCGCCATACGAAAAACGGAATTTGCCGCTATCCAGCCAATCTTCGGTGTATTTTTTGATGAACGATTCTTCGCTGAAACGCCAGCCCAATGCGCCGGACGGGAAAAAGCCGTATTGATGTCCGTCTTGGAATTTCGACGAGCCATCCACGCGGAAATTAAACTCCAACAGATATTTACTCCAAGCCGAATAATTCACGCGGCCGATATAGGAACGCAAGCCTTCGCGGGACGAACTGCCGGAATTGGTTACGGTTCCGGGTTCGGTCAGCGCGGCGTCGAGTTCGGTCAGAGACGGATGCACGCGCGATTGACGGGATGCGCTCAAATTGCGATCAAACCAATATTCTTCGCTATATACCAACATCGCCGCCAAATCGTGATTCCCGGCGATAATAGTATGATAATTCAAACGGCTGTTCATCAATGTTTTATATCCGGTGGACGTAGTGTTGGAAACGCCTGCATTTTCATTCACATACCAACGCGACCCATACGAATCGGTTTGGAAATTGTAGGCGCGATTCGGCGTATCGGCCGACCATTGGAACTGGTTGTAGTAGCGCAAAGCGTAGTCGATCCGCGCCGTCAAGCCTTTGAGCGGTTCCCAATCGAGGTAAAACGAGCCGTTCAATTCCTGCCGGTCGCGGTGTTTCAGATGATTGGTAAAATATTCCAAGGGATTGTAGGCCGTTGGGTCTTCGCCGACAGCCATCACTCCACCATACACATCAAGTTCCGAATCGTAGGGATAGATGCCTGCTATGGCATTTTGCATATCGCCCATATTGCCGGAGGCTGTGAAACCGGCATCCTGCGCATAAACAAAATTACTCCAATTGCCATCCAGACGCAATCCGGTAGTGACGTTTTTTAATACTTTGTAATCAAAATTGAAACGCGCGTTGTAGCGGTCGAAAGTATTGTTGATTTGCAAGCCGTCTTGTGTCATGTAGCCGATGGAAGCGTAGAAATTCGATTTGTCATTGCCGCCCGATGCGGAAACATTGTAATTCCGAATACTTCCGTCCTGCATGATATAATCCCACCAATCGGTATTCGGATAACGTTTTTCGTCGATCAAGCCCAAAGCAAGCCATTGCTCGATGGTTCCGCGCTTGTAGTATTGCGCTTCTTCGCGCATATCGCCGGCCGAAGCCGAGTTACGATGCGTTATCAATGCTCTCGGATAATTATCCATGTAAGCATACGTGTTGATGGCCTGTTCCCAGCCGTAAGAGCCGGAAAAACTGATTTTCGTCTTGTCTTGCCCTTTGCCCGATTTGGTTTTAATCAAGATAACGCCATTGGCCGCACGCGACCCGTAAACCGACGACGCCGTTGCATCTTTCAAAACCGATATACTTTCGATGTCGTCGAGGTTGATCCGGTTGATGTCCACATCGGGCATATCATCGACCACTATCAACGGATTGGAATCGGTAATGGTGCCGATGCCGCGAATCCGCAGTTCGGCGCTGTTGTTTCCGGCCATACCTGATTTTTGGGTAACACTCAATCCGGGCATCAAACCTTGCAACGCGGTAGAAGCGTTGGCAATCGAACGGCCGGCCACCGTTTCGTCGATTTTGACCGATGCCACGGCGCCCGTGAGGTTCACTTTCTTTTGTTGGCCGTAACCGACCACGACCAATTGTTCGAGCGTCGTGTTGGCTTCTTTCAGCGCTACATTCAACGTGGACAGGTTGCCTGCCTTGATTTCCTGCTTGTCGTAACCGAGATAGGAAAAGACAATTACATCGTTCGGATGTACGCTTGTCAAGACATAATTACCTCCGAGATCGCTAACAGTACCGTTGGAGGTGTTTTTGACGGCTATCGAAGCGCCAATCAGCGGTTCGCCGGATGGATCCGTTACCGTTCCCCGTAGCGTATTCTGTGCCCAAACCATTTGGAATGAAGCAATACAGAACAGCAACAAAGTCAAATTTGTTCGTTTTTTTCGTTTTAAATTAATTCTCATATTATTCAATTTATAGTGAATATTCATTTTCAACTCTCATATCTCCATTCAAAAACTCCTTCGGCAGTTTCCTGAACTGATCGTAAAAGCATTTCGAAAAGTACGAGGGCGTATTGAAACCGACCATATAGCAGACTTCGTTGATTTTATACTTGCCCGAAGCCAGCATCTGCGCACTCTGATTCAATCGAATCAATTTGATGTAATCGTTGGGCGTGATGCCGGTAATATGCTTTATTTTCTTGTGGAAATTCGAGCGGCTCATG
>JAISWY010000285.1 GCA_031270925.1 Candidatus Symbiothrix sp. | reverse complement strand
ACTGTAAACCTTTAAGATACAGTTCGTTGATTTCATCAATATTCTTTTTGTTTTCTACGCTCAAAATAATTTCCTTGATGCCGGCGCGTTTGGCTGCCAATATTTTTTCTTTGATGCCGCCCACCGGAAGCACTTTCCCGCGCAGAGTCATTTCGCCGGTCATGGCGATATTCGATATTACTTTGCGTTGGGTAAACGCCGAGACCAAAGCGGTTGTCATGGTAATTCCGGCGCTGGGGCCATCTTTCGGAATGGCGCCTTCAGGAACGTGAATATGGACATTCCACTTTTCAAACACATCGTCGGGAATCGCAAATTGCGAAGCGTGCGCCTTGATGTATTCCAGCGAGAGCGTGGCCGATTCTTTCATCACATCGCCCAAATTGCCTGTGAGCGTGAGTTTGGCGCCTTTGCCTTTGCTCAAACTGACTTCGATGACGAGGATTTCGCCGCCGACAGCCGTCCAAGCCAAGCCGGTAACTACGCCGGCGTATTCGTTGCCGGCGTATTTGTCTTTTGTGTATTCTATTGCACCGAGATAATCATACAAATCAGTAATTTCCAATTTATTAGGATAATTATTTTCTTCGGCGACGGCGCGGGCGATTTTCCGCAGGATTTTCGCTAATTTCTTGTTCAGTTCGCGCACACCCGATTCGCGGGTATAAGATTCGATAATCGCTTCCATTGTTTTTTTCGGAATATTGAATTTTGCTTTCGGAATGCCATGGTTTTCCATCTGCACGGGCAATAAATACTTGCGGGCGATTTCGGTTTTTTCTTCCAGTATATAACCGCTTACGGGTATCAATTCCATGCGGTCGAGTAGAGGTTGCGATATGTTATTCAATGAGTTAGCCGTAGCGATGAACAACACTTTGGAGAGGTCGAAATCCATGTCGAGGTAATTGTCGTGGAAAGCGAAATTTTGTTCGGGATCAAGCACTTCGAGTAAAGCCGCCGCCGGGTCGCCGTGATAATCGCGCCCCACTTTATCGATTTCGTCTAAAATAATGACCGGATTTGACGATCCTGCTTTTTGGATGCTTTGGATAATCCGTCCCGGCAAAGCGCCGATGTAAGTGCGTCGATGCCCGCGAATTTCCGCTTCATCGTGCAAACCGCCGAGCGACATCCGGATATATTTACGGGCTAATGCTTCGGCCACCGATTTTCCCAACGAGGTTTTTCCCACGCCCGGAGGTCCGTAGAGGCAGATAATCGGCGATTTCATATCGCCTTTGAGTTTCAAAACAGCTAAATGTTCGAGTATCCGTTCCTTCACTTTATCCAATCCGAAATGGTCTTTATCCAGTTGCTTTTTGGCTCTGACCAAATTAAAATTATCTTTGGTAAATTCGTTCCAAGGCAAAGAGATAACATTTTGAATATAAGTCATTTGAGTTGAATAATCGGGCGAATGCGGATGCAAATGTTCCAATTTTTTCAATTCCCTGTTGAAAACAGTGCGCTGTTCGTCGGAAAACTTGATTTTTTCGACTTTTTCCTTGATATTTTTCAGTTCGATTTCGTGAATATTGCCTCCCAAGGCTTCCTGAATATTTTTCATTTCCTGTTGGAGGAAATATTCACGTTGCTGTTGGTCTATATCGACCCGTGTTTTTTGTCGGATGGATTCTTTGATTTCCACCAATTGGTAATCGTGATCGAGTAAAGTTAGTATCCGGTTATAACATTCTTTCAAGTCGTTGCAAGCCAAAATTTCTTGTTTTACGGAAATATCGGCATCCACCGTTGTAAAAGCCAAGTTCGCAATGTAATTATAATCTTTCGAACGATTGAGCGATTCCAATACAAAATCGGGCAGCGCGATGCGGGAAGCTAAAATCTTTAATGTGCGCTCCTTAATCGTTTTCAGTTGTTCCTTAACTTCCTTGTCTAATTTAGCCGGATGAATGGTTTTGAGCAGCGAAAAAACACCTTGCAAATAAGGTTCGGAAGAGGTAATCTCCACTAATCTAACTCGTTCGGCGGCAATCAGCAGCACCGTTAGCGTATCGTTTTCTTCCTTGGTCGCATTCATGATTTGGGCGATGAGACCGACCGGAAACAAATCGTCGAACTCCGGGTCTTCCTTTTCGGTTTCTTTCTGACAAAAAACGCCGATCCATCCATTTCCTTTTTGCGCATCCTGAATCAGTTTCAGCGATTTCGAGCGGGCAATATTAATCGGAGTCGGCACTCCGGGAAAAAACAGCGTATTTTTAACGGCCAAAATTGGCATTTCTTTCCCGATATCTTCGGGTTTTAACGTGAGGCCTTCAAGCATTATCTCCATTTCGATTGTAAAATTAAAAACGGTTGCAAAGTTAGGCTTTTCATTTGAAAATACAAAAAGTTGTTTTTTCATTAAAATACAGTAACTTTGCACGCTAAAAAGAAAAATTATGCCTCTGAATATTTCGCCGGACTTGCCGGCCATTGAAATACTAAAAAAAGAAAATATTTTTGTGATGGATGCATTGCGGGCTTCCACGCAGGATATTCGTCCCTTGAAATTAGCGCTTGTGAATTTGATGCCGCTTAAAATCACAACCGAAACCGATTTCGTGCGCTTGCTTTCCAACAGTCCCTTGCAAGTGGAAATCGATTTTATCAAGATAAAAGACCACCAAAGCAAAAATACACCGGAAGAACATTTGATTACGTTTTACAAGAATTTTGAAGACATCCGTAATCTCAATTACGACGGTTTGATTGTTACCGGCGCACCGGTAGAATCACTTGATTTTGAATCGGTTACTTATTGGAATGAGTTGAAGGAGATTTTCGATTGGGCGGCCGTTCATGTAACGTCGTCCATTTATATTTGCTGGGCGGCGCAAGCGGCTTTGAATCATTTCTATGGCATTCCGAAATATCATTTGGAAAAGAAAAAATTCGGAGTATTCAAACATCGTGTCTTAGATAGCGGCGTTTCGCTTTTGCGCGGTTTCGACGACGAATTTTATGTTCCGCACAGCCGGCATACCGAAATCCGAAAGCAGGATATTAAGAAACATCCCGAATTGCAATTGCTGGTCGAATCGGCAGAGGCGGGCGTGCATCTTGTGATGGCTCGCGGCGGCCGGGAATTTTTCACTACCGGTCATGCCGAATATGCGCCCGACACGCTCCACAACGAATATGTGCGCGATTTACGCAAGGGACTTCTCATCGAAACGCCGAAAAATTATTACATCGACGACGAACCGGCAAAAGGCATTTCCATTCGTTGGCGCGCTCACGCTCATCTGTTGTTCAAAAACTGGCTGAATTATTACGTTTATCAGGCAACGCCGTTCGATGCGACCGAAATACCAAATTTAGCTTATTTAACTCATTGATTTCCAATCGGAAAATAGAACTTTTGGCGCCTGCGAAAAACGCCGAAACCGGCATTGAGGCGATTAATCATGGTGCGGACGCCGTTTATATCGGCGCTCCCAAGTTTAGTGCGCGTGCGGCTGCCGGAAATTCGATTGATGATATTCGTCGCTTGACCGAATATGCGCATTTGTTTCACGCCAAAGTGTATGCAGCTTTCAATACTATCCTCTACGACAACGAATTAGCGGAAGCCGAGAAATTGATTTGGGAATTGTATCGCGCCAATGTCGATGCTCTTATTATCCAAGACATGGGCATTTTGAATTTGAATTTACCGCCGATAGCCCTTCACGCAAGCACACAAACCGATAACCGGAATTTGGAAAAAGTGCAATTCTTGGAAAAAGCCGGATTTGCGCAAATTGTCTTGGCACGAGAATTGTCGTTGAACGAGATTCGTACCATCGCATCTCAAACAAAAGCGAATATCGAAGTGTTTGTTCACGGCGCATTGTGTACTTCGTTTAGCGGACAATGTTATATCAGTCAGGCCATTAGCGGTCGGAGCGCCAATCGAGGCGAATGTGCGCAATTTTGCCGTTTGCCTTATACTTTATCGGATGACAAGGGAAAAATTTTGCATAGCAACAAGCATCTTTTATCGCTAAAAGATTTGAACCAATCGGAAAATTTGGAAAAATTATTGGATGCAGGCGTTAGCGCATTGAAAATCGAAGGGCGGTTGAAGGATACGTCTTATGTGAAAAATATCACGGCTTATTATCGTCAGAAACTGGATGCAATTTTTGAACGGCGACCGGAATATCAAGCGGCTTCTTCGGGAAAAACGACGCCTTTTTTTGTTCCTAATCCCGAAAAAAGCTTCAATCGTGGCTTTACCGATTATTTTCTTTTCGGTCGAAAAACGGAAATTGCATCTGTTGATACGCCCAAATCCATAGGCGAACCGATTGGAAGCGTGCGCGACGTCAAAGGCAATTATTTTACGATTGCATCCTCAAAAGCAATTCACAACGGCGATGGATTATGCTTTTTTGCCAATCGTCAATTAATCGGTTTTCGTATTAATAAGGTAGAAAACGAGCGTATTTATCCGGTAGAAATGCATGGAATCAATAAAGCTACGAATCTGTATCGCAATTACGACCACGAATTTGAAAAGATATTGTCGAAAAAATCGGCCGAACGAA
>JAISWY010000191.1 GCA_031270925.1 Candidatus Symbiothrix sp. | reverse complement strand
CAGCTGAGTTACAGTCAGCCCCATTTGGCCACTCTGGTAACTGCCCGGAAGCGGGTACAAAGATACGTTTTTTCTTTGAACCCGCCAAATTTTTTCTTATAACGATGCTTTCGCCCGTTCGATATTTTTATCTACCGACGCGGCTTCCTGCGATTGAGGATAGTTCGATTGGATGGTTTGATATGCTTCCAAGGCTTTTTTGTAATTGCCCAAGCGTTCGTAAACCAATGCGGCTTTATTCAAATAAACCGGACTCAACAGCGAACTGTTCGCTTTCGAGGCTGCTTTATCGAATTGAGAGGCGGCGCTTGCCAAATCACCCAAATTGGCGTCGCAGTCGCCAATGGCGCCAATCACTTGTGCGGCAAACAGTTGATCTTTTCCGCTGTAGCTTTTCAAATGTTTGCGGGCGGCTTCATAATCTTTCAAATTGTATTCGCAAATGCCGGCGTAGGCTTTTGCCAAGTTGCCCGCGGGTGTTCCGCCAAACTCGTCTATTACGTCCAAAAATCCGATATTGCCGATACTGTCGCCGTTCAAAGCCAACTCCCATTGTTGGGATGCGTAATAATTTTGCGCCGGAAAAATCGCCGTGTTCGCTTCTTGCGCTTTCGGAACTAAATAATAACGGTGGAATGCAAAAATACCAACAACGATTACAATAACTGCTGCGATAGCAACAATCGTCTGTTTCAAGTATTTATCTACAAATTGATCGGTTTTTGACAGAATCTCGCCTACATTTTTTTCTACTTGTGCGGGCGCGCTCTCTTGTGTTTTCTTTGCCATTTTATTTTTTATCTAAATATTTATTTTAAAATCGGACTGCAAAAGTAATCATTTATCGGAAGAAATGAAATTTTTTTAGATAATTTGCACAAAAAATACTACCTTTGCACCGTTTTTTTTAAACGATATTAACATATAATTGAGATAACATCATGGGATTCAAGAAGATGTCGGCTGAAGAAGCCGCCGGTTTGATTAACAACAACGACATTATCGGATTCAGCGGTTTCACGGCCGCCGGCTGTCCGAAAGCAATTACCTGCGAATTGGGCAAACGCGCCGAAGCCGCGCACGAAGCAGGCCAACCATTTAAAGTCGGTATTTATACGGGCGCTTCCACCGGCGATTCGATCGACGGCGTTTTGGCACGCGCTCATGCCATCGCTTTTCGTTCGCCCTACCAATCCAACAAAGATTTACGCGCCGAATTGAACAGTCACGGCGCCCATTATTTCGATTTGCACTTGTCGGAATTGCCGCAATATTTGCGTTATGGATTTCTTCCGAAAGCCAATATCGCCATCTTGGAAGCGTCGGATATTACGGACGACGGCAAAGTGTATCTCACTTCGGGCGTGGGAATTGCGCCGACCGTGGCTCGTTTGGCCGACAAAATTTTCATCGAATTAAACGCTTATCATCCCAAGCATTTAAAGGGTATTCATGATATTTACGAACCGGCCGATCCACCTTACCGCAAGGAAATTCCGGTTTATTCGCCTTCCAATCGTATCGGTACACCTTATATACAAGTCGATCCGGCGAAAATCGTTGGTATCGTCGAAACCAATCTTCCGAATGAAGTGGGCGGATTTACGCCTTCCGACGAAGTTACCAATAAAATCGGACAAAATGTAGCCGATTTTCTGTCCTCCGAAATGAAAGCCGGACGGATTCCCGCCTCGTTCTTACCTGTTCAATCAGGTGTGGGAAACGTGGCCAACGCCGTTTTAGGCGCTATGGGTGCTAATCCCGACATTCCGTCGTTTGAAGTTTATACCGAAGTAATTCAAGATTCAGTGATTGATTTGATGAAATCCGGCAATGTGAAATTCGCTTCAGGTTGCTCGCTCACATTGAGTACGGAAGCCCTCGAAGAAGTCTATGGTAATTTGGATTTCTTCAAAGAAAAATTGTTGCTTCGTCCGCAGGAAATATCCAACAGTCCCGAAATTGCGCGTCGTTTGGGATTGATTTCGATTAATACCGCTTTGGAAGCCGATATTTTCGGAAACATCAATTCTACACACGTAGTCGGAACAAAAATGATGAACGGCATCGGCGGTTCGGGCGATTTCTGCCGCAACGCTTTCTTGTCTATTTTCACAACGCCGGCAACCGCAAAAAACGGTAAAATTTCGTCGATCGTACCGATGGTTTCGCACGTCGATCACAGCGAACATTCGGTCAAAATATTGATTACCGAACACGGTGTAGCCGATTTACGCGGACTCTCGCCGGTTCAACGCGCCGAACGCATCATCGAAAACTGCGTCGATCCCGAATACAAGCCTTTATTGAAGGAATATTTGCAATTGGGACAAAAAGGACATACGCCTCAAAATATGTCGGCGGCCTTGGCTTTTCACGACGTATTCAATAAAACCGGCGACATGCGAAAAATCGACTGGAATATGTATAAATAATTAAAAAACGAAAAGAAGTTTCAATTTTACACATCCAAGTTTCAAAATTACAAGCCTTGTAACGCTATTTCAAAAATAGGTTACAAGGTTTTTTAATTTTCGCCAAGTAAAGAGTTAATTTTGCAAACATGAGACAACAACTTTTTTTAGGTTTAATTTAATTTCAAAGTATGAAAGAACTATTGTTGGGATTACTGATGTTTAGCATCGGTTTTTATGCTTCGGCTCAGACAACGATTAGTGGAAAAGTAACAAGTTCCGCCGATGAATTGGAGATGCCCGGAGTGAGTGTAGTAGAGAAAGGAACGTCGGTTGGAACGGTTACCGACATTAATGGAGAATTTTCCATTAAGATTTCTTCTGAAAAAGCCGTTCTGGTCTTCATGTATATCGGTTACAAAACTAAGGAAGTGGCTGTAACCGGTACTGCTAAAAATCTTCAAGTGGTATTGGATGAAGACAATCAACTCCTGGATGAGGTGGTGGTTGTCGGCTACGGTACGATGAAGAAACGCGACTTAACCGGTTCGATCAGTTCGATTTCGGGCGAACGATTAAAAGAATCGGTAGTAACCAGTTTTGACCAAGCTTTGCAAGGTCGTTTGGCTGGAGTACAAGTAACACAAAATTCAGGTGCGCCCGGAGGTACGACTTCCATTCGCATTCGCGGAGCTAGTTCTATCAACAACTCCAATGAACCTTTGTATATTATTGATGGAGTAACTTATTCGGGCGACGGCAATTCTACAATCGGTTTCGACTGGGCCGGAGGAACCAACGGACAAAACCGCTCAAATCCTTTATCATTTATTTCGCCGGCGGATATTGTTTCCATTGATGTACTCAAAGATGCTTCGGCAACTGCCATTTACGGAGCAAACGGAGCGAACGGAGTTATCATTGTAACTACCAAACGTGGCGAAGCCGGACAGACTTCCATTAATTACGAAGGCGGTATAACCATTCAAAATCTTGCAAAAAAAATTCAGATGATGGATTTGAAAGATTACGCTCAATACCAATTGGAAATCGGCAGTTTTTTACAATTAAACCCCGATGTACATTTCGGTGATCCTTCAATATTAGGGAAAGGAACGGATTGGCAAGACGAGATTTTCCGTACAGCCTTGATGCAAAATCATCAAGTTTCGATGACCGGTGGAACGGATAAAATCAAATACGCAGCTTCCGGCGGTTATACCGACCAGGAAGGGATTATGATTGGTTCTGATTTCAATCGTTTCAATGGAAGAGTCAATATAGACGCTCAACTTAATAAATGGATTTCATCCGGTGCATCGCTGGCTTTCAGTCATACTAAAGAAACCATTACCAACAACGACGGTGGCGATGGCGTTATCTTACAAAGTTTGACGATGCAGCCGAATATTCCGGTATATAACTTTGATGGTACATGGGCTGGCCCCAATTCGGTTTACGGAGCCTCGCAATGGAACCCTGTTTGGTTGGCTTTGATGAAAAACAATGCCGGTAAACGGAACAATTCCACCGGTAATTTTTATCTGCAAATTGAACCGATAAAAGGCTTAACTTTGAAATCGGAATACGGTTTCAATTATGCCAACGCAAGAGCTATCTCGTTTATTCCGCGCTATTCTTTTGGACTGATCGGCAGTTCGCTAAATCAAATGCATCAGCAAGACGACGAAAGCAATTATTGGGTTTGGAAAAATTTGGCTACTTACACCCAATCGTTCGGACAACATAATTTGCAAGTCATGTTCGGAACCGAAACGGCCGAAAGTGCGTGGGAAGGCAATTGGTTGAGAAAACAAAATCTCGCTACCGACGATGTATTCGTTATGACCAACGATGGAGAATTTAAAGACAACAACGGATGGAAAGACGGCTCTACGCAGGTTTCTTATTTCGGTCGCGCCTTTTACAATTACGCCGACAAATATCTGGCTACTGCGACTTTTCGCAGAGACGCTTCTTCTAAATTCGGGGCTAATTATAAATGGGGCAGTTTCCCGTCCGCATCTTTGGCTTGGAGAGCAAGCGGTGAAGATTTCCTGATAGACAATGAATCGATTTCAAATCTAAAACTGCGTTTAGGATGGGGACGTGTGGGAAAAACGCCCGACGACCCTCATCGTTACGCAACATGGATGTCTTCGATGCAAACCGTTTGGGGAACCGGTTACTATATGGGAAATATCGGAAATACCAATTTACGATGGGAAGCATCCGAACAATATAATTTAGGGATTGATCTCGGTTTATGGCATGAAAGACTAAGTATTGCCTTGGACTTTTATCACAAAAACACGAAAGATCTGTTATTACAATTGTCCGTACCGCCTTATTTAATCGGATTGGAACCCCCGATGACCAATATCGGCAAATCACAAAACAGAGGACTGGACTTAACCATCAATACGGTTAATATCCAAAAGAAAAACTTTGAATGGACTTCCAATCTGGTCTTTTCTTTGAACCGTAACAAAGTGATGGCCTTGAACGACGACGACCAAATCATACCGGGTAAAATAGACTGGTTCGCGGAATTTCAAAGCGCTACCCATATTCAAGTCGGACAACCATTGGGCGTTTATTACGGTTATGTAGTCGATCGATTATTCACAAGCGAACAGGATATTTTGGAAAGTCCTGTACAAATTGTGAATGAAGCGACACTGACCAACGACCCGAACAATCCGGGTGTAAATCTCTTCAATCAGAAACAGGGAGTATATGTCGGCGACATCAAATTCAAAGACATCAGCGGGCCGAACGGAATCCCCGATGGCATAATTAACGATTATGACCAAACCATTATCGGCGATCCTAATCCCGATTTCACATTCGGCTTTACCAATACCTTCCGATACAAGAATTTTGATTTGGGATTAACGCTTACCGGCGTTTACGGATCGGATGTTTTGAACTGGTCGCGTTCCAGAATCGAAGGAATGTCTTCCATTTGGGATAATCAAGCGAAATCCGTAGTGGATAGAGCGCAAGTCGGAACCGACGCCAACGGCAATGCTTATCTACTTAATCCAAGCACAACAATTCCCCGCCCATCGGATACCGATTTCAACCGTAATAACCGTATGTCCGACCGGTTTATCGAAGATGGCTCTTACTTGCGGATACAAAACTTGTCGCTTGGTTACACCGTTCCGGTTTCTTTGACGAAAAAAATCGGCATACAAAGCCTGAAAGTGCTTGTGAATGTGCAAAATCTTTATACATTTACAAAATATTCGGGTTACGATCCTGAAATCGGCGCCTATAATCAAGGCGTGCTGCTACAAAATATTGATCGCGGGCATTATCCGTCGCCCCGTTCGTTTACTTTCGGTTTAAATGTCGGATTTTAAAAATTAAATGAAAATGAAAAAAATAATTTTTCTGTTTATTGCAATCTTAACACTCGTATCGTGTGAAGATTTTTTGACGGTCGATTCTTCCACTCAGAAAACGCCGGAGGATTATTATACTTCCGAAGAGGCTATCCGTAAAAATACCGCTGCTCTTTATTGCTATCCATGGTTCGAGTTCTATGGACAATTAATGGTTTACGCCGGCGACCAATTGGCAGGCAATGTGTATTATACCTATGCCGACGCCGGTCATTTTTACTATAACAAAGTAGGCGCCGGAAACAGTTTCAGTAAAAGCGGATGGGAAGGTCTTTACCGCGTCATCAATTGGTCGAATACCCTCATCACCGATATGCCTGTGGTGGCGAAAGCCAATGGAGTAGCTCAATCGGCTATCGATCAGGCTGTTGCAGAAGCGCGTTTCATGCGTGGCACGGCATATATTTTCCTTGCCGAATTGTGGGGAGATGTTCCCATTATCGAAAATGCTACGGCATTGATGACTTCCGGTGTTCCAAAAGATATTTATGTAAATCGCCATACGCAAAGCAGCATTTACCGCTTTATTTGTGAAGATTTGGAATATGCGGTTTCTGTTTTGCAACCGGTCGATCCCGACAATGCGCCCGGACGCGTAACACAATGGGGAGCCAAAGGTATGCTGGCGAGAGCCTATCTGCAAAGAGCCGCTTACGAAGGAAACGACGAATACTACACCAGAGTAAAAGAATTGACATTCGATGTGATAGAAAACAGCGGGTTGTATTTATTGTCTTCGTATGCAGCTTTATTTGATGTAAACAATAACAACAACAGAGAATCGCTTTTTGCATTCCAATGCAGAGTTGGCGGCTACGGTTACGGTAATCCGAGAAATGCTTTCTGGGCGCGTAGCAGTAGATTAGGCCCGCAAGCATGGGGCGGCGGTTTAGGCCCCAGCATTTCTTTGCAGGAAATATTTACCGACGCCAACGATACGCGCCGTAAAGCTACGTTTATGCTTGCGGACGACATATATCCGGAACTTGGCGGATATAAATACCAAATTACCTACCGTGAACCGGATAAATTGGCTACCGTTGTGGAAAATTCAAATTTCGTGTTGTCTAATTTTAAAAAATACATCATCGGCAATCCCGATGTAAACGGCGGCATGGTGGGATTGGACCAAGACGGAGCTAATAATCTCTACGTTTTAAGGTTAGCCGACGTTTACCTGATGTATGTGGAAGCCTGTATCGGCTTGAATAATGCTACCGACGACGCCACAGCAAAAGGGTATTTCAATTACGTCCGCCATCGTGCAGGCATTACAAGCGATTTCAATACGGATATTACCTTTGCGGATGTGTTGCTCGAACGCCGGAAAGAATTTGCCTTTGAAGGCATCAACTGGTTTGATGTAAAGCGCTTCTATTACCGCGATCATCAGGCCGCATTGGATTATCTGAACGGAATGCAGCGCGACCGCATTTGGGCTATGGATTACAACGGCCCCGACGATACTACGGAGGACGACGACTACAACAAGCAATCCGACGCAGTGAAATACGAGTGGGAAAACAACAAAAGCAATTATTATTTGTCGTGGGAAACGGTTGTGGATCCCGACAACCGCGCCAAAGATGGTTCCGACCGGATTGAGAATATTCTTTTTTCCGATGCTTCCATGAAACTGACATTGCCTGCGTCCGTTACTTCCGTCGCTCCGATTCTACTTGAACCGGCAGTTGATTTCTATAATCAATAATGTTTTATTTTTAATAAAGAACAGATGAAAAATTTATTTTATATCCTATCGTATGCGGTTGTTCTCTGCGCTATGTTCGCCTGTGAAAATTCAGACCCGAAGGAAAGCGATGCAACTCCGCAAATTAAGTATGTTCGTCCGATAGATGTTGCCAATGCAGACATCTTATTGGACAAAGCGGCGATGGGCAGTACCATCGCTCTTATCGGAACCGGTCTTGAAGGCGTGAACGAAGTATGGTTCAATGACCAAAAAGCGCTGCTGAATCCGGTCTATATCACTTCTACGAGTATTATTGTCGATGTGCCGGGTAAAAAACCGGATGAAATTACGAATACCATTACCGTGAAAACCTATAAAGGCAAGCAATGCGTTTACGATTTCACGGTAATCATTCCGGCTCCGATTCCGAGAAGCATCGAAAACGAATGGGCGCATGATGGTATGCAAACTGTAATTTTCGGAGATTATTTCTTTGCCGATGAAAACGGAAATCTCGGCGATGTAGTCTTTCCCGGAAACTTGGTCGCCGAAGTTATTACATTCGACGAACAATCAATCACTGTAATTGTTCCTGCCGGTTCATTGTCCGGCTCGGTAACCGTTTCTTCTATTTACGGAAAAGGTCGTTCCGAATTTACTTTCAGAGATAAAGAAGGACTTTTTCTCGACGTCGAAGAACCGACCAAAGTCTGGAATACATGGAATCGGAGCGAATTTGC
>JAISWY010000173.1 GCA_031270925.1 Candidatus Symbiothrix sp. | reverse complement strand
TTGTCGGCGCTGATAGTGGGTGTGTGCGAAAACTCGCTGCCTTTTACGGTCGATATGGCCGAAATAACGTCGCGCGCTTCCTGCTGTCCGAAAGCAACCGGAATAAATTCGCTTTCCCTTGTTGCCGTACTGTCATTCTCTTGTGCAAATATTTGATTCGCAAACAAAAGACAAATTATTATCAAATATAAATTTCTCATCATTTTCAATTCTTAATTCTCAATTCTCAATTCTCAATTATTGTGTAACTTCCCAACCCGTATTTTGGATAAGGATGCCTTTGCTTTTTTCCACTTCGCTTTTCGGCAAGGGATAGCGGTGCATATAATCCGCAAATTTATGCGTTTCGATCCGGTCGCGAATCAGTTCTTTCGTACCGTCGGCTTTCCGTTTTACGCGGATGCGGTAAATCGGCTTGTTAAAGGTTTCCACACCCATTTTCCAGCGGCAAACGTCCCACCATCGATGTTCTTCGAGGAAAAATTCGACGGCGTTTTCGTTCATAATTCGCTCGCGCAATTCCTCTTTTGTTGTTGCCTGCACATCGCGGTTGATGTTTGTTTCGATAAAGAAACGGTTGCGGATTTCGTTCAGAGCTTGCCGCGCGGTCAGTCCTACGCCCAGACCATCGACATCAGGGCCGAAGGCTTCGTTGGCAGCTTCCGCATAAATCAACCAGATTTCGGTGTAACGGAAAAATACCCAGGGCATAATGACCTGCGTGCCGGGCGTTACGCCCGAAAATTCTTTCGGCCACATTTTGCGTGTAATATAGCCCACATTGTAACGGTTGGGCGATGTGTGTTGCGCTTCCACTCCCGGCTGCTTTTCGTCCGATTCATATACATCAATTGTGTCATTGCCGGGCGTTGGCCCGAACCAGGTAGGGATTCCGTCGTAAGCAACGGTCAAATAAAAACGGGGGTCGCGGTTTTCGTACATCGTAGCATCGCTGTAACCGCTTGCGGGATTGATTCCGGGATTCAATCCATCGTATTCCGCGCCTAATTGGATGGGCGGCGTACCGTCGGCCATTTCAAACATATCAATAAAATTTTGCGTGGGATAAGTGCCTCCGCCTTGCTGACGCACACCGATACCCGGCGCACTGTGGTAGAGGCAAAAGTCAGCCCAGAAGCGGTAACGGTTTCCGCCGTTTTCCAGGGCGATTTTGTCTTCCATTCGTTGAAAGATGCGTTCGGAATTTTCGGCGCCGAAGAATTGCAGTCCCCAAGCCGAGCGGGTTTTTATCAGTCCGTAATAATTTTTGCTGATAAGGTCGTAAGCGGCTTGTGCGGCGGCTCGCCAGCGGGTATTGTCGGTTTGCCAGTTTTCGTTGTTCAGCGGACTTGCGTAATAGAGCAGCACGCGCGCCTTGTAAGCCATGGCTGCGCCCAAAGTAGGCCGTCCCAAATCGGCGTCGGCTTGCTTGACGGGCAACAGTTGCTCGTCGATAATGCGCTGTAAATCGGTCAGGATTTTTTCTACACAAAAATCATAGGTATCGCGGGGCAAATCCAAATTTTCGTCAATGGAAAGGATTTTATCGACATAAGGAACTCCTCCATATCGTTTGATCATTTCAAAATGGAAAAATGCGCGAAAGAACAAGGCCTGCCCTATGTAATTGTTCCGCACTTCGTCGGTAAGCCCTTCGCAAAGGTGGATATTAGCCAAAATCCGATTGCACTTGCGGATGGCGGCGTAGCCATTGGTGTAGGGATGGATAAGTTCCTGTTTTACGCCGGTTTTGCTGTCGGTCCAATCGCCCATTGCCCAGGGAGAGGTGGGGGTGGAAGGGTTGGTGCATTTCGCCAAATCGGTAATCGCATCAAAAGAAGCGAGGCCAACGCGACCCAAACCGCCATACGAACAAGTTCCGTATTCGGCCGAACCGCTGTACCAGCAAAGAAACGAATAAGTGTCGTTCACAAAACGGCGAAGACGCGCCGGATCGGTAAAAACATCCTCTTCCGACATGGCGGAATTAGGCGCCTGATCGAGGTAATCGGAACAGGAAACAACTGTAATAAACATGATTACAGTAATAAATGCTGTGATTACCTGATTTATATATTTTTTTATATTGATTTTCATATCCATATTATTTTTAATTCTCAATTCTCAATTCTCAATTCTCAATTAAAATGTGATATTCAACCCGAAGTTATAAGCCGCCGTTTGCGGATAATTATACTCGCGAACCGTTCCGAAGCCTTCGGGGTCGATATTTTTCACGTGCGAGAAAACCAGCAGGTTGTTTCCGCTTGCGAAAAGGCGTAAAGCGTCGATAAACATCTTTTTCGTCCACTTTTTCGGAAAGGTGTAGCCGAGTTCCACGCTACGCAATTTCAGGTATTCGCCATTGTAGAGGCTGGCCGAATTGAGTTGCCAACTCGGACTGTTGCCCGTGGTAGTCAGGCGCGGATAGCTTGCCGTAGAGCGGGTATCAATCAATTCGCCGGTAATGGGATTGGTGTAATACGCCCAGCGGTCGAAATGGTGTTCCTGCACGCGGCCGTTGTTTAGAAATTCGCGCATCAAGGTATTCGACATCGTGAGCGAAACTTTGGTTGCACCCTGCCACAACATGCTGAAATCGAATCCGTAAGCGTTCAATCCGGCTTGAAAACTAAAATTGTATTCGGGAACGCGCGTATAGCCGATAGCCGTATAATCGTATTCGTTGAT
>JAISWY010000167.1 GCA_031270925.1 Candidatus Symbiothrix sp. | reverse complement strand
CCGCGAATGGTTGCCGTTCAGAGCGACAGTTGCAACGGTATTTATACGGCTTTTCATCAAAACGAAAAGAGTTCGACCTATAAAGATCATGGTTTTACGGTGGCCAACGGATTGCGGGTTCCCAAGCCTTACGCCGATAAAGTTATCCTGCAAGTATTGTACGACAGCAAAGGCAATTCGGTAAGCGCCGACGATGAGGATATTCTGGCTGCCCTGCGCGAAATAGCGAGTCACGAAGGCTTGCTCGTTGCACCCGAAGGAGCTGCTCTTTGGCACGCCTGCAAAGTGTTGAGCCGCTCGGCATGGATAAAAGAAGGCGAAACGGTGTTGCTGCTGAATACCGGTAGCGGATATAAATATTTAGACAATATTGTGGAATGAAACTGCATTGGCAAATTTTTTTATCGCTTGTTTCGGGTGTTATCTTTGGCATTTTGTTGCCCGGAATTACACCTTCTGTTTCGTGGATTGGCGATATGTTTATCAATGCCTTGAGCATGTTGATCGTCCCCCTCATGTTTTTTTCGATTGCCAACAGTATTTGCGGCATTCAGGGATCAAGTTTCAGCTTGAAACGGTTATGGACAAAAACATTCGCTTACTACGTTCTGACCATGCTGATTGCTATTACTACTGGTTTGTTACTGGTAAATATAATCAAGCCGGGAAATAGCGTACAATTAGAACTTGCCGGCAGTATCCCCGAAAATCTGGGACAAACTTCGCTAAAAGATATTGTTGTTGGTTTTGTTCCGAAAAATATTTTTTATGCCTTTACTCAAAACAGCACGATACCGGTTATTTTTATTTCCTTTTTGGTTGGGTTGAGCATACCCAAAATATCATCTGAGGGAAAATCGGCGCTGACGGTTTTTATCAAAGGCGGGCAGGAAGTTATGTTTATCATAACGAAATGGATTATCCGATTCTCGCCCCTCGGCATTTTTGCTATTGTAGCGAAGCAGGTTAGCGCAGCCGGCGACGTTGTGGCCTTGCTTCGGGTTATATTGTTCTATTTTCTGACGGTTACCATCGGTTTGGCTGTTCATACATTTATATGGTTGCCGTTGATATTGAGGTTCGGTTATGGCGTAAAACCGTGGCGGCACTTCAAGAATATGTCCACCCCCTTACTGACGGCCTTCACAACTTCGTCGTCCGGTGCAACAATGCCGCTGACCATGTATGCCGTAGAGCATAAAGACGGCATTTCGTCCAAAATTACCCATTTTACCATTCCCCTGGGAACAGCCATCAATATGGATGGAACAGCATTGCTGGAATGTGTAGCCGTAATTTTTATAGCACAGGCGTATGGTATAGACCTTTCGGTTGCGCAACAGGCGCTGGTTGTATTTACCTCGCTTCTTTGCGCCATCGGTGCGGCCAGCATCCCCATGTCAGCCTTGGTTATGATGGCGCTGATACTGAATGTAGTAGGGCTGCCTTTGGAAGGTATCGGTTTAGTTATAGGAGTGGACAGGCTGTTGGATATGATGCGTACCGCCGTCAATGTTTATGGAGATACTTGCGTTGCTGTAATGGTTGCCAAATCGGAAGGCGAAAAACTCCCGGTTGATGTGTGATTTTTGAACATTCTATCCGAAACCATGACAATCGGATAATTTTCATGAAAGCATAAATATGCCTAACTTTGTCCCAAATTCAGGCATTGATGCGGAAAATAATCCATATAGACATGGACGCTTTCTACGCAAGCGTTGAGCAGCGCGATAACGCCAAACTCCGAGGTAAAGCCATTGCCGTCGGCTATGGCGAAGCGCGGGGCGTGGTTTCGACGGCCAGCTATGAAGCCCGAAAATATGGCGTGCATTCCGCCATGCCCTCGCTGACTGCCAAAAATAAATGCCCCGGATTAATTTTCGTTCCACCCCGATTCGAGGTTTATCACAAAGTTTCAACACAAATCCGCGAAATTTTTCTGGAATATACGGATTTGGTCGAACCCTTGTCGCTCGACGAAGCCTTTCTGGATGTAACCGTCAATCACAAAAATAATCCTTCGGCAACATTGATTGCCGGGGAAATTCGCAAGCGGATTTTTGAAACAACAGCGCTGACCGCTTCCGCCGGCGTATCCGTTAATAAATTCCTTGCGAAAATCGCTTCGGAACAGAACAAACCCGATGGATTGTTTGTTATCCCACCGGAAAATGCGGAAATGTTTGTGGAAAGTTTGAAAATCGAGCAGTTTTTCGGCGTGGGCAAGGTAACCGCCCAAAAGATGCACGATAATGGTATTTATACGGGCTATGACCTGAAACAATATTCGGAAAATTCGCTTGTAAGGCTGTTCGGGAAAATGGGACATGACCTTTACCTCTATGCCCGCGGCATCGACAACCGAGAAGTGGAGCCTAATCGCAGCACCAAGTCCATCAGCAACGAAACGACCTTTTTGCAGGACAAGGATAACCGGATTTTACTGACTGTCGAACTTTATCATTTGGCAAAGGAAGTTTTTGAGCGTATGAAAGAGGAAAACTTTTTCGGCAAAACCATTACTATTAAAATCAAGTATGCCGATTTCAAAATTATTACGCGCAGTAGGACTTTGCCGCACAAAATAATGGATTTCCGTCCGATGTGGGCAATTGCGCGGGAAATGATGAAGCATATCGACTTGTCGGAGCAGCCTGTTAGACTGATTGGTTTTGGTGTTGGCAACGCTTCGGATAAGCCTTGTAAAAAGCAATTGCAACTGGAACTTGATTTGTTCTGAATGGATTCATATCATTTGTCCGACGGGACTGCGAGTCTTTATTCCTTTTTTATATTTAAACCATGCAATACAAATCAAAAAAAATGGCTAACTTTGCGCCCGTTTTGTAATCGGAAAATGTGAGAAATCGAAATATCATCCTGCTTTTGCTTGTGTCTTGCTCGTTCGCTTGCTTCGGACAGGAGGCTTTGTTGCCCGATACGCTCCAAGTTCCGGATACAACCCGCCAAACTCTAAACGCTACAATCTACAATCTACAATCGGCGCCGGCAATAGATACCACCCGCAAAATCAATTATTGGAATATTACGCAACGCACCGGCGAAATCATTCCCGCCCGTCCCGATACATTTCTAACCGATTATTTCAACCGAACAAGCGTAGAAGGGCAAGGCGTTTCAATGGCTTATTTGGGCAATTTAGGTCTGCCGGCCGAATCGCGCGTGTTTTTCGAACGCGCCGATCGCTCGCAATTTCTGTTTGTTGATGTTTTTTCCATTTATCGCCGCACAGCCTCGAATTATCCGTTTATCAATACGAAAATTCCACACTCCAATGTGGCTTACCAACGCGCCGGCGGCCGTTTGATGCGCGAAGAACGTTTCCGGGCTTTGCTCAATTCCAATTTCGGCAAAAAACTGAATGTGGGCGTGGATGTTGATTATCTCTATGCGCGCGGCTTTTACCAATCACAATCGGCCAAGCATTTGGATTGGGTGTTTTTCGGTAACTACTTGTCAGACAGACATCAAGTGCATCTGTTTGTGAATCCGGCCAATTATACGAATGCCGAAAACGGTGGAATTGAAGACGATAATTATATTTCGCATCCCGATTACGTAGATGCCGAAGGTATTCCTAGCCGTGATATTCGGACGAGGCTTAGCGATGGCACAAATCAGGTGTGGAACCATCAAAAAGGAATGCAAGTTTACCTGAACTATCATTATAATTTAGGCTTTGAACGCCAAACTCAATTCATTGATGAAGAAGGAGATACGATTAAGCAATTCGTTCCCGTTTCGAGTGTCATCTATACTTTTGATTATCAAAATAATAAGAAAAGTTTTTACGGCGATTCAACGCAAATAGCTGATTATTACCAAGATAAAACCGATGCTTTCGCACAGAACAATATTATCGGAATAAACGATTCAACAGCTTATTATTCAGTGGGCAATACAGTAGCCTTATCGTTACGCGAAGGTTTTAGCTCTTGGGCGAAATTCGATTTAACGGCTTTCCTTACGCACGATTTTCGTTCGTTTATATTGTTGAACGAATCGGCTCAATGGAACAAGCAAAATCAATCGTCCATTTATGTCGGCGGTGAATTGGCGAAGCGAACCGGCAAAATTTTACGTTATCACGCGCAAGGCAGTTTGGGCATTTTGGGTGATAATTTGGGCGATATGAACCTGTCGGGAACAGTTGAAACGCGGATTCCGCTTTGGGGCGACACGGCTTCGATTCAAGCCAATGCTTACTTGAAAAATTTGGCGCCCACGTATTACGAAAATCATTATCACAGTCGTTATTTTTGGTGGGATAACGATTTCGGCAAAATAAAAAAAGTGCATATCGGCGGAAAAATCACGATTCCGCATACCAAAACCGCGTTTTCATTGGGTGTTGAAAATCTGACGAATTATATTTATTTCGGTAACGATGGATTACCGAAACAAACCGGCGAAAATATTCAAATCATCGCTGCCCGCTTAGATCAAAATTTTCAATTCAAGGCTTTGCATTGGGATAATCAAATGGTTTATCAACTTTCATCCAAACAGGAATTGTTGCCTTTGCCCGCTTTTGCCGCCTATTCGAGCCTTTATGTTCAATTCAAAATTGCCAAAGTATTGACGGTTCAAATGGGAACCAACGCGCATTATTGGACGAAGTATTATGCGCCGGGCTACGAACCGGCCACTCAACAATTCAAATTGCAAAACGAAGTGAAAGTTGGTAACTATCCGTTAATGAGCGCTTTCTTGAATTGTCATTTGAAGCAAACACGCTTCTTCCTTGAATATTATAATGCAAGTGCGATGATTTTTTCACCGCCCGAATATTTTTCCCTGTCGCATTATCCGGTCAACCCTATGGTGTTGCGGTTGGGGCTTTCGGTCGATTTTATCAATTGATTTTGCTGTATGGATTCGAAAAAAAACGGACAAGCCGATTTGGAAAACGAACGCACAACTTTTTTCTTGCTGGGTTTCACGTTCATTCTGGCCACCTTGTTTGTGATGTTGGAATGGCGAAGCGAAGAATCGGATTATGATATAAGTTGGAACAATATTCCTTCTACCTTGCTAATAGAAACGGAAATGGATAATTCGCAGTTGTCGGTTCCCGAATCGAAAACGGATACTGAAGAAATCGTCGAGCCAGTAAATGAACAAAATCAACCGACTGTATATGAGGATTTTAACATCACAGAAGAAGCATCCGATACAGAAGAAGCCATCCACGAATTATTCGATGCACCGCCCATTCCGGAAGAGAAACCGGGCGAACCGCTTGTAGAGGATTTGCACGAATTGAGTGAAAAAATATATATCGAAGCGGAAATCATGCCGCAATTTCCCGGCGGATATACGGCCTTGAACCGTTTCGTGTTTGCACGCCTGCAATATCCGGCATCGGCTTATACTCAACGGATTGAAGGGCGCGTTTGGTGTT
>JAISWY010000140.1 GCA_031270925.1 Candidatus Symbiothrix sp. | reverse complement strand
TATCAAATGACCAATCTTAATTCCGGGGGATGGGACAAACGGGCAATCGCCGAAATTCAGATACAACTCAACACCGGCTCAAATGTGATCCGTTTATCCAATGCAAAGGCTTCTGCGCCGAACATCGACAAGTTTGAACTGATTCCCGAAGGCGGAAGCATCGACGAAGACAGTTTCGACCGGGAGGACACAAGCGGACAATTTCCCGCAATCAGTTCGTTGGGTAATGCCGATGAAACATGGTACAATGTTCAGTTCAAAGGCAGCGAAGGCGTTTTGCAGGATATGGGCGAAAATCAATTCCTGCTGACAAAGGCTTTGGACGACAACTTAGCTTCACAACAATGGAAAGTGGTGGAGATAAGCAATCCGCGCGGCGAATACATCTACCAATTGCTAAGTCGCACCGGTCGATCGCTTAGCCACGTGAACGTTCCCGAAACGACCGACGGATTCTATAAAACGACAAGCGCCGCCGCCGATTGGATAACATTTCGCATCACGGCCACCAACAACAACGATTTGAAACCGGCTTGGGAAATGGAACGGAAAGGAGCGAACAATCGTCGCCTCAATCAGTACAATCCGACGCAAAGCGCCGGTTACGATAAAAACATCAGCGAATGGACAGCCGACGATCAAGGTAATCCGTTGATATTCATTCCGGTAAAGAACAATACGATGATAAAAACCGCACAAAATTCATCCCAAGCAAAAATCTCGATTGAAGGCAAACACCTTTCGATTGAAGGAAATAATATAAAAGATGTAAATTTGTACGCTGTAAATGGAATCTTCGTCGCTTGTAAGACCAATAAGCCGTTTTCGTTTTTGATGAACAATTTGGGTTGTTATCTGGCAGTTATAAAATATAAAAATAATCAGATAGAAACGATCAAAGTGGTGGTGTAATAATAAAAACACAACAGTTAATAAAGAAAGAAAGATGCAGAAAACTATTTCCATATTATTTACGACCTTGCTGCTCACTTGTAGCTTGCAAGCGCAAGATTTAGCGGGCTACCAAAAACAGAGAGGCGCAGTTATCGCCACCACGCCCGACAACGACTATACCCGCCACGCCTGTAACGCTTTCGACACCAACAAAGGCACAAGTTTCATGGCGCAAGAAATAGATGGTTGGGTCGGACTTGATTTGGGCGCGAGCTACTCCATCCGCAAAATTCGCGTTTATCCGATGCCCGACCGGCACAATCAGTTTGAAGGTGCAAAATTTCAGGGTGCAAACAATCCCGAATTTAACAATGCGGTAACATTATTCACTGTTAATCAAGGGATAAGACCAAATGAATACAGCGTTTACGATATATCAAATGCACAGGCATTCCGTTACGTCCGCTGTATCAATTCCGACCATCGTGTTAGCCTTGCCGAACTCGAATTTTATACCGATGAAAATGTGCAACCGGTTAATTATAATCAACTTACAAATCTTCCGACTATTTATCTCGAAACCGGCGGGCAATTCGATTTCGTGAACAAATCGACTTGGGTGGCGGGCAAAGTTGCGATGGCAAATGCCGGTGCGACGACGGTTTTCGATGCGCAAATACGCGGTCGCGGCAATTCGTCATGGGATTTTATGGAAAAGAAATCGTTCCGCATCAAATTCGACAAAAAACAGAATTTTTTGGGACTTCCGGCCAAAGCCAAAAATTGGACTTTGATAGCCATTGCTGTTGATAAAACGCTGTTGCGCAACGGATTGGCTTTTGAAATCAGCAAACAGCTCGGATTTGAATTTACACCTTCGTGCCAATTGGTGGATGTGGTTCTCGATGGATTTTATTACGGAACTTTCATGGCCAGCGACCATATCGACGTGAACGAAAACCGCATCAATATCGACGAAATGGCGCCCGAAGATATAACAACGCCTAATATCACAGGCGGTTATCATCTCGAAATTGATGCTTATGCCAATCTTGAACCCTCGTTTTTTCACTCGCCGCGCGGCATTCCGTTTACCATCAAATCGCCCGACAGCGACGAAATTTTACCACTTCAAAAAGAATGGATTGAAAATCATATCGCCGTAACCGAAAACACGCTTTTTGACAATACCGAGCAAGCTTTGCAAACTTACATCGACTTGCAAACAGCTGTAAAATACTATATTCACTCCGAATTGACGGGAAATTGCGATTCGTACTGGTGTATTCCGTGCTACAAAAAACGGAGCGACGACAAATTGTATTTCGGCCCGGTTTGGGACTACGATCAAGCGTTTTTAACCAATTACCGCGTGCCGCTTTACACCGAAACATTGAGTACGCAACACGGCGTAGCGCAAAGCTGGTTCCGGAAAATCATGCAACAGCCTGCCGCACAAACGGTATTGCACCAACTTTGGAAGCAATTAAAAGACAAGGATTTACAACAGCAGTTGATTGATTATCTGGATAATAACTCCGCGCTTTTGCAACAGTCGCAAGCCTTGAATTATGCGCGCTGGAACTCGTTAAACCGAAAAGTTTGGTTTGAAGATGCGCTTTTCGACACTTACAACGAATATATCAATTTCGTGAAAGAATTTATCAATGAGCGTTTTACATGGTTCGACAACTTGGCGATGGAACGCCGCGTTTTGCTTGCACCATCAACACCCGACTACGAGCTACATTCGTGGCGATACACCTTCGATACACCGCCAAACGATTGGTACACAACCGCTTTCAACGACAGTAAATGGCCGGAAGGCGACGCTCCCTTCGGTACGGAACGCAACCTGCAAAATACCCTTTGGAATACCGGCCAAATTTATATCCGTACCCAATTTTTCGTAAACAGCGAGGATTTGAAAAATTTGCATACCGCATTTTTCTATGTTTTCCACGACGAAGATTGTCAAATTTATCTGAACGGCGAATTGGCATTGGAACGCAATGGATATATTACCGATTATCAGTATTTTGAATTTGATAAAAACCTCTTGCAAGCAGGTTGGAACACCTTAGCGGTAAAATGTACGCAAACGATCGGCGGGCAACTGATTGATGTTGGAATTTTCGTTACACCGGAAGAAATTAT
>JAISWY010000135.1 GCA_031270925.1 Candidatus Symbiothrix sp. | reverse complement strand
GAAACAGGCAATTCGTATTTCGTTTGATGCGTGTAATTTAGGCATTTGACGACTTTTAATTTGCATTTGCGCTTGTTTGGTAGCCATTTTTTGCCGTTGATCATCTGCGCCAATTCGCCCAAAGTCATTCCATGCACAACCGGAATGGGCAGATAACCCACTCCCGATTTGTATTTCATGTCTAAAACAGGGCCGGCGACATAAAAGCCATTGGGATTTGGCCTGTCTAAAAGGATGATTGTTTTGCGTTGTTCGGCGCAGATGTCCATCAGTTTGTAAAGCGAAATGTAATAAGTGTAAAAGCGTGTGCCAACGTCTTGAATGTCAACTAATAGAATGTCTATTTGCCGGATTTGTTCCGATGTGGGTTTGCCCGATTTGTTTTTGTAGAGCGAAATGATTGGGATTCCGGTTTTTTTGTCGATTTCATCGCGAATTTTCTCTCCGGCATCGCCGCTTCCGCGAAAGCCGTGTTCAGGTGCAAAAATGAATTTAATGTTGAAATGCTTGCGATGCAGCACATCAACCAAATGCTCGTTGCCGATTATTCCGGTTTGATTGGTAAAAATGCCGATGCGCTTGTTTTTCAACAACGAAAAATATGCTTCGGTTTGTTCGGCGCCGACGATTACTTGCGCATTCGAATCTGTAAACAACGCAATGTAAAAGATACACAGAAATGCAAAAAAGAACGATTTCATCGTTCTTTTCGTTGGCGAACGACTTCGTAAATCATCACGGCCGAGGCTGCGGAAACATTCAGCGAAGCGATGTTGCCGAATATCGGAATTTTAACCATTTCATCGCAAATCCGCAGGTTTTCCATAGCGATTCCCATATCTTCGCCGCCCATAACCAAAGCTATCGGAGCGGTATAATCGATTTCGGTGTAATCGGCTTGGGCTTTTTCGTTGGTGGCAACCACTTTGTATCCGCAGTTTTTCAGGAATTTGATGGCTTCGGTAATGCTGGCTTCTTTGCAAACGGGCAAAGAAAGCAAAGCTCCGGCTGATGTTTTGACGGCATCGGCATTAACCGAAACGCTGTTGCGGGCAGGAATCACAATGGCATCCACTCCGGCACATTCGCACGAACGGGCGATGGCTCCGAAATTGCGCACGTCGGTTACGCCGTCCAACAACAGAATGAGCGGATTTTTGCCGTTTTCGTAAAGAAAAGGGACAATATCTTCCAATTTTTGATAGGTAACGGCAGATATAAAAGCGATTACGCCTTGGTGATTTTTGCGCGTCAAACGATCCAACTTTTCTTGCGGCACTCGTTGAATGGGAATATTGGTCGTCTTTACAATATTGAACAGTTCGCGCGACAAATCGTTTTGCAAATCCCTGCGCATCAGAATTTTATCAATTTCTTTCCCGGCTTGCATCGCTTCGATGACGGCGCGGGTGCCGAAGATCATTTCGGTTTCTTTCATGATTTTATGTTTAATTTCGTTTTTTGCGATTGAATTTAGCTGCAAAAGTACAATTTTTTCAGTCGTTCGGCTGCACCTTCCACCAAATTTTGTGTAAATTGATCCGGTTGTTCAAAATATTCGAATGAAAGTGGGCGGCTTTTGAGGGAAGTTTTGCGCCAAAGGCCGATTACTTTGCCGTCGGCGACAATCGTCGGGCGAAAGATGCCGTTGCTTGAAATGGCTTTTGCGTTTTGTTCCGATGTGATTACGGCATTGCGGTTGCGGTAGGCGATGATGTATTCGTCGAATGCGGGCAGTAAAAAAACTTGAGGTTTGTTATAAGGAATGATGGTTGGATTGAAAAAATACGTTTGTCCGTCGATAGTTGCTTCGGCAAATTCGTTTCTTATGGATTCCAAACCTTTTCGTGCATCCGTTATTGATAATCCCGACCACCATCCGAAATCGTGTAAAACGGCGGGGCCGTGGCTTGTGAAATAGATTTTGGCGAGTTTGGCCAAAGATTCTTCGCGTGTCGGCAGGGGTGTTGCATGATGCAACCTCCCTCCGGCGGCAACTCGTTCGTCGAGCAAGGCATACGTTTGTTTTTTGCCTTGTATTATACCGCTGCAAATGATTGCTTCGGTTTCCGCACGCATCAAAAAATGGTTCATTCGTGCGCTATCGACTGCTATTCCTGCGTTTTGCAGCGTTTCAGTCAATTGCTTGCGCGTGAGATGATTATTGCTTTCCAATGCTTTGGCAATTAAATCGTTGGTTTTCGTGAATAATTCGGCGGTAATGCCCATTTCACGGTCGCGACTTGCGGCGGCGGTTTGGATGCGTTTGGCGGTAAGATCCAGCATCCACCGGATATTTTCAGGCGAAACGAAATGCCAGGTTGGACGCAAAACGTGTGTGCGAAGGATTTCCCCGCGATTAAAAGCATCTTCAATATTTTGTTCCGTGCATTCGGTGGTGCGGATGCCGATGGCCCATTTCGCCATTGTAAAATCTTGCGCTTGAATGGCTCCCAAATGTTCAACTACTTCTTTCGGCATTTTGCAGAAAGGATTTGCGAGGCCGTGAGCGGCGAGGCGGGTGTTATAAAATTTCCAATCCATCTTTATATGTTTTCACTTGCAGAATTGCCCAAAAAGTTGTAAATTTGAATAACAACAATCATATTACAACTAATGGACAAAAGTAGCAAAAAAAATTTAGAAAATAAAGTCCCCGAAGCAGTACAATGTTCGCTCTTTGACGGCTAAAAACAGGGGGGGGTAACTTTTTAAAAAACCGCTTTTTGAATTGCAATTGATTAAATATCAATAATATAAAAATAAAACCGAATTTTAGTCGGTTAATAGTGAATTTTTATCTCAAATACGCGCTAATTCCTTGCAGTTGGACAGTGTTGGGTGACGCATAGTCAAAGTCAAGAATGTGGTGCTTTTTTATAAGAACAATTGAAAAAACCGCATATCCATACTTTTTATTTGTTTGCGAACCCATAAAAACACCACGTAGTAAAATATTCATCTATCTGATTTTTTTACAGTTACGTTTTGGGAAGA
>JAISWY010000108.1 GCA_031270925.1 Candidatus Symbiothrix sp. | reverse complement strand
TTCCACGCCGCCTGTGAGCCGTGCGATATTCACGCCGCCGCAAATCGGTACAGCCGCTGCAAAAATATCGGGGAAACGGCAAGCCATATCGTAAGTTCCCATTGCACCCATCGACAAGCCGACAATGTAAATTCGGTTCAAATCTACATCGCTACGGCTTAAATAGCTGTCCAATAATTCTTTAACTTTTACCATTATCGGCACAATATCGTAATTGGCAGGAAAAGAAGCGTTGCTGAAAGCAGTCGGGCGCGTGCCGAAAGCCCAATAATTGTCGCTCGGACATTGCGGCGCAAGCACAAATGCGGAAAAATTCTGACGGTTATTCAAAAACATATCGCCGCCGAGTTCGAGTTGCTTTTCATTGTCCGATCCGCGCTGACCTGCACCGTGCAAAAACAACACAAGTGGATATTTTTCGCCAACTTGCTGATTATAAGGCAAAAGTTTACGGTAAAGCAACTGCCCGCCGTCGGTGGTATAAATGGTATCGTACAAGAAAACGCTGTTTGCATTTTGTCCGAAAAGCGGGAAAAACAAACACGAAAAAATAAATATAAACCCATGTCTTTTCATAAACTTTATTTATTTGACTGTTAAGAAAGTTTCCAATAAATCTTCTTTGCGCGACGAAGAGCCTACCATAATCTTGAATCGGCCTTTTTCTACACCGAATTTCATATCGGCATCGTAAAAGGCTAATTTTTCGGGAGTTATTTCAAACGAAACTTGTTTTTTCTCGCCGGATTTTAGCACAATTCGTCGAAAATCTTTCAGTTCTTTTAGCGGGCGCACGGCCGAACTGTATTCGTCGCGGATGTAGAATTGTACGATTTCTTCGCCGTCGCGAACGCCTGTGTTTTCTACATCTACCGTAAGCGTAACCGATTCATTGTTGGAGATTTCGGATTGAGAGATTTTCAAATTATCGTATTTGTAATTTGTATAACTCAATCCAAAACCAAATGGATAAAGCGGAGTGCTTTTGCCTGTCCGGTAAGGGAACCAGTAAGTCGTAAACTTATGATTATAAACCATTTGAATTTGTCCTGCATGTCGCGGAACGGTAATCGGAAGTTTCGCCGAGGGATTGACTTCGCCGTAAAGGATTTCGGCAATCGCCTGTCCGCCAAACGAGCCGGGTTCCCATGCTTCAATCAAAGCGGCGGCGTTTTCGGCAATCCATTCCACACCGAGCGGACGGCCGTTGACCAAAACTACAACGGTCGGAACGCCGGATTTTACAATATTTTCAACCAATTCCTGCTGCAATCCGGGCAAAGTGATCTCGGAACGGTCGGTGTTTTCGCCGCAAGTTTTATCGCCCCAATGTTCGCGCATGGAGTTTTCGCCGACAACCACTATCGCCAAATCGCATTCACGTGCCAATGTTCCGGCGCGACGCACCTCTTCGGAGTCCATCGAAAGCAATTTCCAACCCAAATCGTGAAATTGGAAATCGGTTTCGGGCGAAAGGTTTTTCAAGCCTTTGAGAACAGTTGTGTAATTTTCTTCCGGTTGCGGGAAGGCCCAATCGCCGAAAATCACATGTGTATTGGCGTTCGGGCCGGTTACTAATATTTTTTTGTATTTATTTTTGTCCAAAGGAAGAATATTGTCGTGGTTTTTGAGTAAAACGATGGATTTTCGCGCCATCTCCAAAGCTGTTTTTTGATGCTCGGCGTTGAAAAGCACTTTTTTGCTTTCGTTGGCGTCGATAAACGGATTTTCAAACAGTCCCAATTGGAATTTCGCCGTCAGAATTTTCGCAACCGATTCTTCGATTCGCTTTTCGCTCAAGCGGCCTTCTTTCACCGCTTTGATAAGGCCTTCGGCAAACCGCGGCCCATGCATGTGCATATCCAAACCTGCATTGACGGTGGCGAAAAACGCTTCTTCTTCGGTTTCATAAACGCTGTGGTAATCGTGCATCCGTTCGACGTCCATCCAATCGCTGACGATAAATCCGTTGAAATTCCACTCCTTGCGCAACACGTCTGTCATTAACCAACGGTTTCCGTGCGCGGGAATGCCGTTTACCTCATTGTGTGAAACCATCACGGTATAAGCGCCGGCTTCGATTGCTGTTTTGAACGGTGGGAAAAACACTTCGCGAATCGTGCGTTCCGAAACATCGAGCGGGGCGCCGTTGATGCCGTTTACCGATTGGCCGCCGCCTACGAAATGTTTGGCGCAGGCGAGAACGCCCTCTCTATCCCCTGAAGGAAGAGCCGGTTCTCCTCTTTTTGGAAAGTTGGAGGGACTTTGCAAACCTTTCACTGTAGCTGCACCCAAAACCGAAACAAGATAAGGATCTTCTCCAAATGTTTCGCCGGTACGTCCCCAGCGGGCGTCGCGGGCGACTTCCACGTTGGGCGCAAAAGTCCAGTGCGAACCCGTTGCTCGAATCTCCAAAGCCGTTTGGCGAGCCGATTCTTCAACCAATTCGGGAGAAAACATGGCGGCTTGCCCGATGGCGGTCGGATAAACGGTCGCACCATAGTATAAAGCGTTTCCGTGAACGGCGTCGATTCCCAAAAGCAGCGGGATTTGCAAACGGCTTTTCTGCGCCAGACTTTGCAGATAGTTCGCTTCTTCCATATCAATGACATAGAGGAACGATCCGATTAAGCCTTTTTCGGTGTAAGCAATGATGCTGTCGAGCGGAAAACCGGGATAATACGCTTTATTATGACTTTTTTTCATTTCCTCTTCCGAAATTTTACCTTCCACCGCTTTAATTTGCGCCAAAGAATTGTATTGGCACATCTGCCCGATTTTTTCTTCCAGCGTCATTTGCGCCATCAGGTTGTTTACCCGCTTTTCAACAGCTTGCGAAGGATCTTTATAGAGTTGCGTATTGCCACTGCAAACCGGAAACGCGAATGCAATGCTTGTGAGAATGATTGAAAAAATTTGTTTCATCTGTTTATTGTTTATCAAAAAAATCAGAGTGCAAAATTATGCACAACATTGATTTTTTAGGTTTATATCTGTGTAAAAATGGTTTGATAACTGTTTATTTATCGAATCAGAGGATAAAAATGATTTTAAGCAATTGCTGATATGCTTTTATGGGAATCTTGAAAATTATTTTCTATCTTTCCTCTGTCAAAAAACTTTTTCATTGCATGCACTTGGAAATCGTAAGATTTTCATGTAATTTTGCTACATCAATGAATCAAATGGTAACATTGTGCGACATGAATATACAAACGCTTCATTTGCTGAAGCAGGGTAGTGAAAAGGCTTTTGAAGCTGTTTTCCGAAAATACCATGCGAAAATATATTCTTTCGTATTGAATACGCTTTTTGATAAACTGTTAGCGGAAGATATAACCCAAAACGTTTTCCTTTCGATTTGGGAACACCGGGAAGATATTATTCCCGAAAAAGATTTTTCGGCCTACCTTTACACAATCGCTAAAAATATGGTTTTCCGCGAAACGGAAAAAATGCTCCTGTCTTTCCGCTATGAAAGCCATTTTCGCCAAATATATCCGGGCGAAGAAGATTTTTCTACACTGGAAACCATCGATGCTCGGATGCTGGAAGATACAATTTTTCAACTAATTGACCGACTTCCCGAAGCCAGAAAACGAATATTCCTCTTGCATTTCAAGGAACAGTTAAATAATCGGGAAATAGCCGAAAAACTCTCTGTTTCCGTAGAAAATGTTGAAGTGCAACTCAATCGTTCTCTGAATTATATCCGCAAACGCCTCAATGCATCCTACGTCTTTTTAGCCATGCTTTTACAGATACAATAACTATTTAAACATTAAATAATGTTAAATATCTTGCTTGCTGTTAGGAATTGCCCCCCCTTGCGTATATTACTTGTATATGATGGATAAGTCATACATATTATTAAAGAAATTTCTTCGCAAGCAAGCCAATGTCGAAGAAATCGCTCAACTGAAAGAACTGTTTTCCCGGAAAGAAGCGGAAGAGCAACTATCCGGCTTTTACGAAGAAACGTGGAAACAAGCGGATTTTACCCCCGAAAAAGAAGTGGAAGAACGAATATGGACGAAACTGCAAAAGCAAATTCATACGACCCAACCGGAACCTGCGCCCGTAAAACTTTCCTTATGGAAAAAGAGCCTGCGTATTGCCGCTTCAATAATGATTCCGCTGTTTTGTACAGGATTAGGATATTATTCCGCAATCGATACATCCGTACAGGATAACAATAAAATGAGCGTTCAGGTAGAAATAGGGCAAAAAGCGAATGTTCGCTTGCCGGACGGCACATTGGTCAGGCTCAATTCGTCAGGCTCATTGACCTGCGATAATACTTACAATAAGAAAGAGCGGGTTGTTTATTTGCAAGGCGAAGCCTATTTTGAAGTCAATAAAGATAAAACGCGACCATTCATTGTAAAAACAAGTGATATTTCTATCGAGGCCTTGGGTACGAGTTTCGATGTTAAGGCTTATCCCGATGACAATTATATTTCCGCAACGCTGATTGAAGGCAGTATTCGGATAAGTTCGCCTGCGCAATCCAAACTCTTGGCGCCGAACGAAAAACTGACAATTACCAAAAGTGACGGACAATTCAACAAAAGCGTATTACCGGACGCCAAGGAAAATATTTCATGGATTAACAATCAATTAACATTCGAGCAGGAGCGTTTGGAAGACATAGCCAAAACACTGGAACGGATGTACAGCATCCGCATCCGGTTTGCTTCGGATAAACTGAAAGATGTCCGCTTTTCGGGAACTATTAAAAACAACAATTTGGAAAACGTACTGCAACTGATAACGTTTGTTTCCCCGGTTCGTTATTCCCATGAAAAAGATGCAACAATAATCATTCGAGATAAATAAGTAGATAATATATAACTCTTAAAAAAGTCAATCATGAATACATCTTGAAAATACCATTAAAAAACGGAACAATGTTGGAGCCATTATTCCGTTCGCACAAAGAGGGTTAGGCATTCGTAAAATCCGAAACATTCTTGAAGAAATTATCTTCAACAGTTTGTTTTATGCCCTGTTTGCGCCGCAAAGATAATAAAAATGTCATTAAACAATTCTAATACGAAAAAAGTTATGAGTAATTCTAAATTGAAAAAAGCGTTTGCTTGCCTGTTATTCTTTGCTGTAGCGGCCGTTCAAACAGCTGCTTTTGCACAGGTTACGGTTTCGGCAGATAATCTGTCAATCAAGCAGGTTATCCGTCAAATCGAAAAAAGCGGCGGATATAGTTTCTTTTACAGCGATGACGCCCTCGATTTGGGCAGGAAAATCACGATAGACATCCAAAACGAAAGCATAGAGTCTGCATTAAAGAAAATATTTAATGGTACTAACATTCTCTATGCCATTGGAAAGGACAAGCAAATCATGCTGACAAGTGCAAAATCTGTTTCTCAATCTCAAAAAAACTATTCGGGCATTGTTGTAGATACTAATGGCGAACCGGTCATCGGCGCCAGCATTATTATCAAAGGCAGTCGGAACGGAACGGTCTCCGATGTCGATGGTAGATTTTCAATAGAAGCGCCCGTAAATTCCACCCTTTTAATAAGCTATATCGGATATGTATCGAAAGAAATGAGGTTAGGCGAAATTGAAAACTTGCACATTACGATGCGGGAAGACCAGAAACTCCTCGATGAAGTCGTCGTCGTAGGTTATGGCATCCAAAAGAAAATCAACCTTACCGGAGCCGTCGCCACTATTGATGTCGCCAAAGAAATGGAATCGCGCCCGCTGACCAACCTGTCAATGGCATTGTCTGGGATGAGCGCCGGCCTGCAAGTCTTGCAAAATTCGGGTCGTCCCAACAGCGACGGGGCGAATATCCGTATCCGCGGCCTTGGAACTCTGAACAATTCCGACCCCTTGATTCTGGTGGACGGTATGGAACTTTCATTGAATGATGTGAATCCCAATGACGTCGCTTCCGTCTCAATATTGAAAGATGCTGCTTCCTGCGCCATTTACGGAAACCGCGGCGCTAACGGTGTTATCCTGATTACCACCAAGGAAGAACAAAAAGGCAAAACGACCGTCAATTATTCCGGCAGTTTTTCATTAAACCAGCCCTCCAATCTGATTAAATTAGTGAGTAACAGCGCCGATTATTTCGAATTGATGAACGAATCGGCATACAATGTCGGACAAAGTGAAATTTTTAGCGCCGGTACCATTGAAGCATGGCGCAATGCCGAAAAAGATCCCAACGGAATCTCAACTTCGGGTTATCCGAATTACGTGGCTTATCCCAATACCGACTGGTACAAAGAAATGTTTCAAAATAAACTGATGCAGGAACATACCGTATCGGTAGTAGGCGCTTCCGACAAAGTGAACTATAATTTTTCCGGCAGTATTCTGGACAATCCCGGATTAATTGACGGAACAGGATTGGAAAAATACTTTATCCGTTCCAGCGTTTCGGTGGATATAAACAACTGGCTGAAAATAGGCAATCGCTCGCATGGTTATCATACCGATTTGGCGCGTAACAATGTGGATGTTTTCATCGGCGGTTTGGGCGGTCAAAAATTAATACCCGACAATTATCCTTATTACGATGGTAAATACGGCGGCCCCGAAGCCCCGGAAGAAGATCCTACTTCGTATAATATCCTCTATGCGCTCAATAATTCGGGCGGCAACTACGAAATGGATCAAATCAATACTGCTATGTTTGCCGACGCCACGCTGTTGAAAGACTTTGTTTTTCATTCCGAGTTCGATTTTACCCGTAATTGGCGACAGGATACATGGCTTGCCAAACGTGTCGGTAGATGGACTTTCCGGGAAAACACGATAATCGAACAGCCTGTCAATTTGGAACAAATGGGAATTGCTTTTTACGTGGACGGTTCGCGCCGTTGGCGGATTTTGGAATCCTTGACGTGGAACAAAACCTTCGGCTTGCATGAAACCGGCGCTTTGGCCGGTTACGAAGTCTTGCGCAACTGGGGTTACAGTGCCGATTCTCAGAAAAAAGGCGCAACTGACGAAACGCTGACGGATTTGTCCACTTATACGGAAATGCAATCCATTACCGGCAGCCAGTGGGGATATGCTTCTCGTTCGATTTTTGGACGCGCTACCTACGCATACAATTCCCGCTACCTCTTGGAAGTGAATATCAGGTACGATGGCTCTTCTCGTTTCTCCCCCGACAACCGTTGGGGTCTATTCCCTTCCGTTTCGGCCGGTTGGCGTATTTCCGAAGAAAATTTTATGAAAAATCTGTTCTTCGATAATCTCAAAATACGCGCTTCTTGGGGAAAATTGGGAAACAACAGCATCGGCAATTACGAATGGCAAGCTACTTACGGTTCCAACAATTATATTTTCGGCGATAAACTCAATAACGGCTTGGCGCAAACAGTCTTGGCTAATAACCTCCTGCACTGGGAAAGCGTTACGCAAACCAACCTTGGAGTGGATTTTACTATCCTCAACAATCGCTTTTCCGGAGAAATGGATTTCTACGACAAGATAACCGACGGGATTTTGTACCGTCCGGGTATGTACGCAACAATGGGAAATAAAACACCCGCCCGTGAAAACTTCGCCGAAGTTACAAACCGGGGCATCGAAACAAGCCTGCGCTGGCGCGACCGTATCGGCAATCTCACTTACGGCATTTCCGCTAATTTTTCATACAATCAAAACCGTGTGAGTAAATTCAAAGGTAAATTACAGCAAGGCTGGACGTATGACGAATATGGCAATCAAGTCTATAAATCCAACCTTGGCTATGTATCCGACGGCGGCGATACCCGAATCATAGAAGGGAAAAGCATCAATGAATATTACCTGAAGCAACCTTATAAAGGCGATGGAAGTTATTATTTCGGTAACGGTCAGGTCAAACCCAACGGCGGCCCGAAAGACGGCATGATTCGCACCGAGCAGGACATGGAATGGCTACAAGCCATGCAAGCGGAAGGTTACAGCTTCTATCCCAATCAATTGCTTAGGCAATCCAACCTCTGGTACGGCGATTATATCTATGCCGAT
>JAISWY010000414.1 GCA_031270925.1 Candidatus Symbiothrix sp. | reverse complement strand
CGATAGTTGCCATTCGGAAAGACGAGAAAAAAGTTCGCGCTGCCGACCGTTTAAGATAAAATGCACTTTGCAAAAGGAGCATATTGGCTGTTGGGCGTATTCGTTTTAATCGCTCTTTTTTCAGCGAATATTTTTTATGGCACTGTATCCATTCCCGTTTCGGCGGTAATGGATATTTTGTTTGGTAAAGGCAACGAATTGACAGCTTGGACGAATATCGTGTTGCAATCGCGTTTACCACAAGCAGTTACGGCTTTGTTGGCGGGCGCTTCTTTGGCTGTTGGCGGTTTGCTTTTGCAGACTTTATTCCGGAATCCATTGGCCGGACCCGACATTTTGGGCATCAGCAATGGCGCCAATTTAGGCGTGGCCATCGTTTTGTTATCTTCCGGCGGAATTGTAAGTAGCGTATTTTCAACGATTTCGGCGGCTTTGATCGGAGCTTTGGCCGTTTTGGGATTGATAATCTATTTTTCATCCCAAATTAAAAATAATATTTTGATATTGATTATCGGATTGATGGTGGGCTATTTAGCTTCGTCGGGCATTTCGTTTTTGAATGCGATAGCGGGTTCGGAACGCATCCGCACGTATGTTTTGTGGGGATTGGGGAGTTTTTCCAATGTTTCAACAGTTCAATTGCCGGTTTTCGGCCTCAGTCTTTTTATCGGATTATTTGCCGCCGTTTTGCTTATCAAACCTTTGAATGCCTTGTTGTTGGGTGAACATTACGCATCCAATTTAGGCATCAATATTAACCGGGCACGAATTTATATCTTATTGATTACCGGATTTTTAACGGCGATTGTTACGGCTTTTTGCGGCCCCATCGCATTTATCGGATTAGCGGCGCCGCATATTTCGCGAATGGTTTTGGGAAGTTCCAATCAACAACAATTGCTGCCCGCTACAATACTTGCAGGGGCAGCAATCGCATTGGTTTGTAATTTACTGACTTGTTTGCCGTTCGGAAACGGACTCTTGCCTTTGAATGCGGTTACACCTTTATTGGGCGCTCCGGTTATCATTTACGTGATTTTGAACCGGAAAAACCGCTTGTATTTCAATTAATAACGCGCTTCTACGGCTTTCCAATCGACTATTTTCCACAATTCTTTCAGATGATCGGCGCGTCGATTCTGATAATCGAGGTAGTAGGCGTGTTCCCAAACATCGAATCCCAACAAAGGTTTCAGGCCTTTGGTAACGGGATTTCCGGCGTTGCTTTCTTTCGTAATCGACAGTTTTCCGTCTTTGTCGGCGGCTAACCAAAGCCATCCCGAACCGAACAGACCAACTCCGGCTGCTTCAAATTCTTTTTGGAAATTTTCGAATGTGCCGTAAGTCGCATCAATAGCCGCAGCCAATTTTCCCGACGGTTTTCCGTTGCTGTTGGGTGCGAATTGCGTGAAATACAAGTTGTGATTCAATACTTGACCGGCATTGTTGAACAATGCGCCGTCCGATTCGCGAACGATAGTTTCGAGGTCGGCATTTTCAAATTTCGTGTCTTGAATCAGCTTATTCAAGTTGTTTACATAAGTTTGAAGATGCTTACCATGATGAAACTCAATGGTTTGCTTTCCGATTACCGGTTCGAGCGCATCGGCGGCGTAGGGTAATTTTACTAATTCAAATTTCATAATGCTTTCATTGTTATTTGCCTGTAAGGCAGTTGATAAGATGATTGATAAACACAATAAAATGAAGCGGTTCATTTTATTTCAAGTAAGCAGAGAGCATCCAAATTTTCTTTTCAAAAGATTTGATGCCGTGGTTTGCCAGCGAAACCGTTCCATGGTCGCCCGCTTTGATGGCTTGTGCGTGTAAAGCGCGTAATTGCGCCAACAAAGTTTGCAGAGTGGTGAAAACATTATCCACGCCCTTGCTCCAATCCGAAACGGAGGAGATTTCTTTCACGGTAGCCAATTTCAAATAATCGGAGAAATTGTTGGTCGGGGTGCCACCCAAGATAACGATTCGTTCGGCTGCTTCGTCGATTTTTTCGGCCATTTCGTTGTAATACTCTTCGTAAAGCTCGTGCAATTCGTAGAATTTATCGCCTTGAATGTTCCAATGCAAGCCTCTCAAATTGGTGTAAAACACTTGATAGTTAGCCAATAATTCGCCCAAACTTACGATAACCGGTTGAATAGCGGCTACTTCTAATCCCAAATTGTTTTTTTCTGTTGTACTCATAATTTTTTACTTTTAATTATTAATAATTGATGTGTTTTTATTTTTCTGCAAAGATATGTCAAAAAACAATATCTATCAAATCAATAATTTCAATGTATTGATAAATTTTATCTATAATGTGCTTTTAGCGCTTTTCATTTGCTTTCGTAACCTTATATTAACAAATGAAGGCTTGAAATATCATTCCACAAAACAAAGAATAAAGAAAAATTTTCCCTATCTTTGCGCCCGGAATTTATAAAAACATTATAAAATTACAGTAAAAATGGTTAGTTACAAAGAATTAGGCTTAGTCAATAGCCGCGAATTATTCAAAGGCGCGATTGCGGGAAAATATGCAATTCCTGCATTCAATTTCAACAACATGGAACAAATGCAAGCGATTGTTCAGGCTTGCGTGGAAGAAAGTTCCCCTGTTATTTTGCAGGTTTCGAGCGGCGCACGCAAATACGCCAACCAAACTCTGTTGCGTTACATGGCTCAAGGAGCGGTTGAATACGCTAAAGAATTGGGTAAAAATATTCCTATTGTCTTGCATTTGGATCACGGCGATACGTTTGAATTGTGCAAAAGTTGTATTGATTTTGGATTTTCTTCAGTCATGATCGACGGTTCGCATCATTCATACGAAGACAATGTGGCTTTGACCCGCAAAGTTGTGGAATACGCTCACGCTCACGATGTTACGGTAGAAGGCGAATTGGGCGTTTTGGCCGGCATCGAAGACGATGTAGTGGCCGAGCATCATACCTACACGCAACCCGAAGAAGTGGAAGATTTTGTATCGAAAACCGGCGTGGATTCTTTGGCCATCTCAATTGGAACATCGCACGGCGCCAACAAATTCAAACCCGACCAATGTACGCGCAACGCAGAAGGCATTCTGGTTCCTCCTCCCTTGCGTTTCGACATCTTGGAAGAAGTAGAAAAACGCATTCCCGGCTTCCCGATTGTATTGCACGGTGCATCGTCGGTTCCCCAAAAATACGTGGCCACGATCAACCAATACGGCGGCGCGTTGAAAGACGCTATCGGTATTCCCGAAGAACAATTGCGCAAAGCGGCTCAATCGGCTGTATGTAAGATCAATATCGACTCCGATGGTCGCTTGGCAATGACGGCGGCTATCCGCGAATTTTTCGCTTTGAATCCCGATAAATTCGACCCGCGTCAATACCTCGGCCCGGCTCGCGAAGAATTGAAAAAATTGTACAAACACAAAGTTGTGAACGTACTCGGTTCGGCCGGTAAAGCATAATTGAAAGAACGCTGATAACGCAAATAACACGGATTATCACAGATTTTATAACAATAATTTAATCTGTGGTAATCTGTGTTCTAAATAATAATAAAAACACTATGAAACATCATTTTCTTTTTCTTGTATTTTTTGCATTCTTTTTCTCTTGTAATTCGCAATCGCAAAATTTCCGCGTGATGTTTTACAACACCGAAAATCTGTTCGATACGATTAACGACCCGAAAAAAAATGACGAAGAATTTCTTCCCGAAGGCATAAAGCATTGGAGCAGTTATCGTTATTATAAAAAAATCAACAATTTGACCAAAGTGATTTCCGCCGTCGGCGAATGGGATACACCCGCTTTAATCGGATTGTGCGAAGTGGAAAACGAAAAAACAATGACCGATTTAACTCAACATTCTTTGCTTCGGAAAATGCAGTACCGCTTTGTAATGACCGATTCTCCGGACGATCGTAGCATTGATGTAGCCCTTCTGTATCAGCGCAATAAGTTTCGGTACATCACTCATGAAGATATCCGGATTACTTTTCCGAAAAATCCGAAAAAGAAAACGCGCGATGTTTTGCATGTTACCGGCCAAGTGCTTACGGGCGATACCTTGGATATTTTCGTCTGTCATTTTCCCTCACGGCGCGGTGGTCAATCGGCTTCCGAACCCGACAGGATGCATGTAGCCGAAATCGTCCGTTCCGAAATCAACCGGATTATGAAGAATCGAAAAACGCCTAATGTTTTGATTATGGGCGATTTCAATGACGAACCGTCGAGTCGTAGCATTGCCGGTATTTTAGTTGGAAACGATCAAACTATGCATAATTTATTTGCGGAAATTGAAAAGAAAAGCGATATAGGCAGTTATAAATTTCAAAAAAATTGGAATTTTTTGGATCAAATAATTGTGTCTTCCAATTTATTACGAACAGAAAAAGCATTTCATGTAAAACCTCTTTCGGCTAAAATTTTTCATGCCGATTTCATGTTCATTAACGACAAAGCCAATGCTGGAAAACGTCCCCGTAAAACTTTCCACGGCCCGAAATATGAAGGCGGATTTAGCGACCATTTACCTGTTTTGGTCGATTTTGAATGGATAAAATAAGATTTGAAGCTGCTTGACTACTTCTGTTTCACCAGAGTATCCTTTCATTGTTTTCAAATTTCTTGTTCATTTTCGGGAAACCTGTTCGGCTCTAATTGATTTTGTTACAGTCCTTCGAGTGCCGTGTTATGGGCTCAGTTGCAAAACCTTGTGTTTAGCAGAGGCGACAGACCGCAGGTCTGAATAAGAATAACCCCCAATGAAGCGAAGCGATTGGGGGGTGCGAGAAATACATCGCCCTCCTCAACCCGCAGGGTTGAATAGAGTCACCTGTAAAACCCTGTGTT
>JAISWY010000399.1 GCA_031270925.1 Candidatus Symbiothrix sp. | reverse complement strand
CCAAATATTCCGGAGTAAAAATTAGTTCGCAGATTCAACTATTGAACTTAGCCAAGCGCATTTTCAAAAAAAATCACTACTTTTGTAGCTGTTATCTCTCAAAGGTAAAAATTTATGAAACAAACCGTTTTTTTCATCCTTTTTTTTAGTTTATCGCTCCCGTTTTTTTCTCAAACCGGAAGCCAACCGATTGGTTTACACGATATTGTCGCCAAAAAATACGCTCCGGCCGACGAGTGGAAAAACATTCAAGCTTGCGCCGACGGCGAACATTTTACCGCGCTCAATTCCGAAAAAACCGCTATCCTGAAATACGCCTGCAAAACCGGGAAAGTGGTCGATACGCTCTTCCACGTAGATAAAACGCGCGAAACAAGATTATCGCAAATAGATGGTTATCAAATAGATATACGCGAATTTCGTATTTTGGCATGGACGAACCAAACGCCGATTTACCGCCGCTCGTGGGAAGCCGACGTTTATGATTACGATGTGCGCCGCAATTTCCTGAAACCGCTTTCGGACACGCCGGGAAAAGTAATGATTCCGACTTTTTCGCCCGACGGACGAATGGTCGCTTTCGTGCGCAACAACAATATCTGGATTAAAAAATTCGACTACGACACCGAATCGCAAATCACAAAAGACGGTGCATTCGGAAAAATCCTCAACGGCACAACCGATTGGGTTTATGAAGAAGAATTTGTACAGACGAATATGCTCTCATGGTCGGCCGACAGCCGCTTTCTAGCATTCCTGAAATCGGACGAAACGGATGTTCCGACTTATTCGTTCTCGGTTTTCAACGGCGATCTATACCCGAAACCGTACAGCTACAAATATCCCAAAGCAGGACAAAAAAACTCGTCTGCCGCTTGTTTCGTTTTCGATACGGAAAATAAAACCACTCAAAAGATGAATGTTCCCTTGGATGCCGACGGCTACATTCCGGCTATTCATTTCACGGAAAACATTGACCAACTGATGGTTATGACTTTAAACCGCCAACAAAACAATTTCAATATGTATGTCGTGAATCCGAAATCGGCCGTCGCCAAATTGGTTTTGCACGACAAAAGCGAGTATTACATTGATTCCGATTGGATTTTGTCTATCGCTTTCTCCAAAAATAATTTCGCTTACGTAAGCGAAAAAGACGGTTACGCCCACATTTACCTCTATTCGATGACCGGCGTTCCGGAAAAACAGCTCACTTCGGGCAGGTGGGATGTTACCTCGCTTTACGGCTACGACGAAACGACAAAAACCGTTTATTACCAATCGGCCGAGGAAAGTCCCTTGCATCGTTCCGTTTATAAAATCGACGGAAAAGGTGTGAAAACCAAACTTTCATCACAAATCGGAACCAATCAAGCACAATTCAATCCGAATTTCACTTATTTCATCCATCAATTTTCGAATATTTCCACTCCCGATTTCATTACGATTTGCGATACCAAAGGCAAACAACTCGTCGTTTTGGAAGATAACAAACAGATACAAAACGATTTATCAAAAGTTCGATTTTCCGAAAAGGAATTTTTCAAATTCAAAACCGGAAACGGCGACGAATTGAACGGATGGATGATCAAACCAACCGCTTTTCAATCTAATAAAAAATATCCCGTTTTAATGATTCAATACAACGGCCCCAACTCGCAGGAGGTACGCGACCGTTTCAAAATCGATTGGTATCACTATTTGGCCGAACAAGGCTATATCGTGGCCTGTGTCGATGGACGAGGCACCGGCGCCCGCGGCGAACAATTCCGCAAATGCACTTATCAAAGATTGGGTTTATTGGAATCGGACGACCAAATTGCAACCGCAAAATACTTGACTACCCTACCCTACATCGACCAAAATCGCATCGCCATCTGGGGTTGGAGTTACGGAGGATTTACCACATTAATGGCCATGAGTCGCGGCAACGGCATTTTCAATGCCGGAATCGCTATCGCCCCCGTAACCGACTGGAAATTCTACGATTCGATTTACGCCGAACGTTTTATGCGCACACCTCAAGAAAATTTCGAAAATTACCAACGCTATGCACCATTATCATTGGTCGATCACTTGCAGGGAAATCTATTGCTGGTTCACGGCACAGCCGACGATAACGTGCATATTCAAAACACCTATTATTATGCCGAAAAATTAGTGGACGCCGGAAAAAATTTCGAAATGCAGATTTATTCCAACAAAAACCACAGTTTATTAGGCACAGCCACACGCGAACATCTATACAACCGGATTATCTCTTTCTTACGAAAAAACAATTGATGGAACGACTTGCAAAACCCGATTGGCTCCGCATCCGTTTAGGTAATAACGCCGCATTTTCAACTACCGGAAATGTAATCAAAAGTCGCCGTCTGCATACAATTTGTGAAAGCGGCCGTTGCCCGAATCTCGGCGAATGTTGGAACCGAAAAACCGCCACTTTCATGATTGCCGGCGAAATCTGCACGCGCAACTGCAAATTCTGCAACACCTTGTCCGGCAAACCTTTACCCTTAGACGAAAATGAACCACAAAAAACGGCCGAATCCATCCGCGAACTGGAATTAAAACACGCCGTCATCACATCGGTCGATCGCGACGATTTGTCCGACGGCGGCGCCATGCATTGGCAATCTACTATTCTGAAAATCAAAGAATTAAATCCGAATACAACCCTTGAAGTATTGATTCCCGATTTTCGCGGAAAGCCGGAATCATTAAATTTAATCATCGAAACCAAGCCCGAAATCATCACGCACAACATCGAAACCGTGCGTCGCTTGACGCCTTTGGTGCGAAGCGTGGCGCAATACAAAACAAGTTTATCGGTCTTGAAGCAAATCGCCGCCGCCGGCATCCGCTGCAAATCGGGTTTGATGTTGGGCTTGGGCGAAACGGAAGATGAAATCCACGAAACTTTGCACGATTTATACGCCGCCGGTTGCCGGTTTTTGTCAATCGGACAATATTTGCAGCCTTCCAAGAAGAATATTCCGGTGGTGGCTTATATTCATCCTGATAAATTTGCGCAATACAAGGCCGACGCTTTGGCCTTGGGATTTCGGTATGTTGAGAGCGGGCCGTTGGTGCGGTCGTCCTACCATTCGTGCGATTTTGTTTCCGAGGCAACATCCAAATGAAACGGTTCTTCATTCAAACAGCGATACCGTTGTTATCGTTGACGACATCAATGTTTCCTGTAATCTTGCAATCTCTATCAACATAGAACAACGACAAACGCCCTATTTCCCCCCATTCCACTCGCTTGGACTTTTTCCAAACTGCTTTTTGAAACTTGCCGAGAAGTGCGACAGAGTGCTGAAACCTGTCAGGTCGGCAATTTCGGAAATATTCATTTTGCCTTCGACAAGCAATTCGGCGGCGCGGTTGAGTTTATAGGTTTTGAAAAACGTGTTCGGATTGATACCCGTCAGCCCTTTTATTTTGTAATACAGTTTGGTGCGGCTGATTTTTAGCGTGTCGGTTATTTTACTGATATTCAGTTCACTGTTCGAGAGTTCCGTTTCCATAAGGCGATAAAGTTCGGTCATTAGGGCGTTGTCGTGCGGCGAAAGGATTTTTTCTGCCGATTTGTCGATTTTTGTTTTATGCGAAAGAATATTGCGGATTTTTTCGCGGTTAGTCAGTTGCGATTTGACGAGTGCAAGCAGATAATCGGGCGCAAAAGGTTTGGTAACGTAAGCGTCTGCACCCGCGTCAAGTCCCTGCACCTGACTTTCGACAGTGGTTTTCGCCGTAACCAAAATCACAGGCAGGTGGCAGAGTTGCAGGTCGTCTTTTATGGCGCGGCAAAATTCGTAACCGCTCACACCCGGCATTACCACGTCCGAAATGATTAAATCGGGCATTTCTTCTTCTATCGCTTTGTGGGCACTGTCCGCGTCGAAGCGGTTAATCACTTTATATTCAGCCGAAAGAAGCGTATTTAGATAATGACCTATTTCGGTATCGTCATCCACTACCAGAATTTTGTACGGCGTGCGTTCGCTGTGTTCGTTTTTCATTTTTCCCAACTGCTGTTTGGTTTGCAGCGGAAACACTTCGTTTTGTTCCTCTTTGCCCGTCATTTTTTCCTCGTCGGTATAGGCGTTGTCGTTGGTGGGCAACAGTAGCGTAAAAATAGCGCCGCCGTCCGCGCTGTTTTCGGCAAAAATAATTCCGTGATGCAGTTGAGCAAGACGTTTGGCGTAATACAAACCAATGCCTGTGCCGTAGTTGTAAGTGCCGTTTTCGTTGTCGATAATTTGATAGTAACGTTCAAAAATCTTTTCGAGTTTATCGGCGGGAATGCCGCGCCCCGAATCGGCAACGGTAATTTTCATACATTCATTTTGCAAATCAAACGCCACCACAATTTTTCCACCCGCAGGCGTAAATTTCAGCGCGTTGGAGAGCAGATTGCCAACGATTTTATCCAACTTGTCACAGTCGAGCCAAGTGATAAACGTATCTTCCAAGCCTTTGGTAATGAGTGATATTTGTTTGTTTTCGGCATTGATGTGAAAAATATCGCTCATATTTTGCAGTTCGGAAATAATATCGGTACGGCGCACACGAAGTTTCAGCGTATCTTCTTCCAATTTATTGAAATCCAATAACTGATTGACTAACCGCAACATACGGGTTACGCTACGCTGAATAATATAGAGCATTTTCTTGTTGTCGCCCACGATAGAATTGTCGTTGCACAGTTGCGCTACAGGACCCGCAATCATTGTCAGCGGTGTGCGGAACTCGTGCGAAACGTTGGTAAAAAAACGCATATTCATTCGGTTAATCCATTTTTCTTGCTCTTTGCCCAATTTTTCGCGCCGGATTAACTCGCGGCTTCTACGTATGCGTTTTGTTGTTTTGTAAATTATTATAAATAAATAAGTTAGCAAAACAAAATAAATCAATTTTGCTCCCCAACTCCACCACCACGCAGGCGAAATCAGAATTGAAATTTCGTTTTCCGCTTCGGTAAGGGTCTGCTCGTGGTTCATAATTTTTACGCGAAAAACGTATTTTCCGGGCGCAAGATTGGAAAAATACATAGACCGGTAGTTATTCATATCGTACCATTTGTTGTCCAAACCCTGCATTTGCGTAAAATATTTCACACGCGGAAACTCGGCGTAATCAAGTGCCGAATACGAAATGGTAATGTTGTTTTCGTTGTATCTCAGACGAATTAACGGATTATATGACAAATGTTTGTCGATAATCCGGTTGTCGGGCATAACGAGTTGGTCATTGATTTTCAGATTTTCAAAAACGAGTGGAATGGTGTGTTTCGACGTTTCGTCCTGCGGGTTAAAGAAAGTCAAGCCGTGCGTTCCGCCAAAAATGAGCGTTCCGTTTGTCAATCGGCAGGCAGCCCGCTCGTTGAACTGATTGCCGCCCGTGCCGTCGGCTTTGTTGTAATTGAACATTTTACCGTGTGCATTATCGTATTTTGTCAGCCCCGAAAGCGTGCCAATCCAGATATTCCGCTGCATATCTTCCTCAATAGCAGTAATATCAATACAGGCGGCGGACGGCATTTTTTCCATTTTCTTTTCAATAAAATGGTATCGGAAAATTCCGTTAAAAAGGGTACCAATCCAAATATCGCCCTGCGAATCCTCCAAAACGGCAGTGGGCAAAAAAACAGGTTCTTTTTTCGTCAGTGACAAAATTTCTATCGTATCGCGCTGCTCGCCCGCGTTGGAAAGCAAAGCAAGGTTTTCGCCAAACGCGGCAACCAAAACTTTGCCATTGCGCAAACTCCTTAAACCGTTAATAAAAGTGTATTTACCCTGACGAACAATCGGTTTCGGCACAAATTCGTTTTGTCCTTTTTTGAGAATAAAAACATATTCGCCAAAGCCTGCCGCATAAAAATTGCCGTCGCTGTCCTCTGTAATGCAATTCAGCGAAGTCGGCACAATATAATCGCGCAACAAACTCAAATTTCCGTTTTCAAATTTGCATTTAAAAACGTGCCATATTTCCGTAAGCAGCCACACAAAATTCTCACTGTCAACATAAATGCAGCGAATACGGTTTTTTGCTTTTTTGTCTGCGGGCGGAAAAAACGGTTTTGTATCAATCTTTCCAATTAATTTGGTTTCAACATTATACACAAAAAGTCCGTCGAATGAAGTGCTGATAAAAAGATTGTCGTTTCGGTCAGCTGCAAGCGCGGCAATATTTTTGTTTTCAAATGCGGAACAGAGGTAATTATTTGTATTAAAGCGTTTTTTGTAATTGTATTCCACCGCAAAACCCTGTTCGTTACTGCCGAGCCAAAGATTGTGTTGCGAATCAAGAAACGCGGTTGTTACTCTAAAATTCGGCGCAGGAAAGGGAAACCCGTCTTCGCTTTGAAACGTAATTTTCCGATTGTCTGTATTATAAACAAAAAGACCGTTTGTAGTGCAAAGCAGAAGCATGTTTTCGGAAAACGGGTAGGCATACATAACCACCGAACTCAAAAGCGTTGAATGATTGGCGATTGCGGTGGGCGTGAGACGAAATTCGCAGGTTTTCGTATCGAAAACCACAAGTTGACTGACGGAAAAAATCCAAATTTCGTCATTATTTGGCTGAAAATAATAATGTGGATAAAAATCTAATGTTTTGGAATAAAGCAATTTGAGATTTTGTGTTTCGTAACAGCGAATCTCGTTATTGCTTACCGTCCAAAGTTGCGCGTTGCGGTCGGTAAAAATGCGCGTACTCCAATTGCTTTCTCCCGCAAGATTGGGAACAACCGTTGTAAATTTGCGCGTATCTTCCTGAAATTTACAGAGTTGTACTGCCATATTCAGAAAGATTCCACCTTTACTGTCTTCGGCAATTTCCATTACATATTGCGACGCGCTTTCAATGGGAATGCGCTCGAAATTATCTTTGTCGGTATAAAGGCAAATCCCGCCGCGCGTACCCACCCACAACCGATTTTTCGAGTCACGAAAAACCTGCGTAACTTGGTCGAACACCAAACTTTGCGGGTTTTCCGCGCTGAAATACTGCTGAAAATCATTCACAACACACTTGTTCAGCCCGCGCAACGTGCCAATCCAGATATGCCCTGTGCTGTCTTCGGCAAACGCCGTAACCTGCGGGTTTGAGATTTCAGAAGAAATCACAGGTGCAATATTTTCTTGATTTTCAACAGATTGATTTTTAGAACAGGAAAACAACAACAGTAGCAGTAGTAGTAGTAGTAGTGATAGCCGTAATAATAGTGATAGCAGTGATAATAGTGATAGCAGTGATAATATGTAAAATATGTGTTTCATTAAATCTATTATTTTTAAGATTATCTGCAATGCGTGTTGTTTTGAATGCCATTAGGCATTCTCGCTCGGTAGAAGTGAACCCACCCTATTTTGCATTCCGTTAGGAATGCGACCTTTTCAGTACCTTTCTACCGAGCGACACAATTCTAACGAATTATATGCAAACATAATGCTGCAAAGGTAGTTTTTTACAGTTAAATTTCACAGCTATTTTTCCCCGATTTCCCGCTTTCGCCATTTTTCGCAAATTTTTGAACAAATACGCAAATCATTTTACCAAAATACATAAACCTTTGAACGTAGCGGTAATCAAAATGAAAACATTTATGCTGAACTTTGCTTCAAATTAAAGTCGGGGTAATATCATTCCGACAGAATAATTAAATGTAATTTTAAATTTAAATTTTACCTTTATGTTAAACACTACTTGGTTTAAACGAAAAAAAGAGGCAATCATTATACTGCTTCTATTTTCAGGCATTCAGTTTTTATCGGCGCAAAACGCTATAAAAACTTCGGGAACAGTAACTTCTGCCGCAGGCGAAACATTGGTGGGAGTTTCTGTAAGCACAAAGGGAACTACAAACGGAACTGTAACCAATCTCGACGGAAAGTACGAAATTTCCGTGAGCGAAGGTGCAACGCTTGTATTTTCCTATATTGGTTTTCTCACGCAGGAAAAGCGGGCAATCAACGGTACGTTAAATGTTTCGCTTGCCGAAGACACCAAATCGCTCGAAGAAGTGGTTGTTGTCGGTTACGGTGTGCAGAAAAAGAGTTCCATAACCGGTGCCATCTCGCAGGTGAAAGCGGAGGACATGGTGAACCGCACTATTACCCGCCCAGAGCAGGCTTTGCAGGGCAAGACCGCCGGCGTGCAGATTGTGCAAACTTCGGGTGCGCCCGGAAGTGCGCCACAGGTGCGTGTGCGTGGGTACAGTTCCAACGTGTCGTCGTCGCCGCTCTTTGTAGTCGATGGAGTGCGAATGTCGAACATTGGCGGCATTGACCCCAACGACATTGCCTCAATGGAAGTGCTGAAAGATGCGGCTTCGGCTGCCATTTACGGCGCAGAAGCGGGTAACGGCGTTATTTTGGTAACCACCAAACGCGGACAGGCGGGTTTTTCTAAAGTCAGCTACGATTTTCAAAACGCCCACCAAAGTTTGGCGCGTATTCCCAAGATGCTCAATTCCGAACAGTACATTGATTATATGACCGAAGGCGGTTATTTCCCTTTGATTGATATAATGTCGATGTGGGACGGCACAACCAACACATCTTGGACTGATGCCACTTTTGAAACGGCGCAAATGCAACGCCACAACCTTGCTTTTGAAGGAGGAAACG
>JAISWY010000247.1 GCA_031270925.1 Candidatus Symbiothrix sp. | reverse complement strand
ACTTTCTTTTTGTGTTATACTTGAAATTCCTTTGGCCGCGCCCGTCAATGCTCTTTTTTGTTTATTTTGTAAACCATATCCCACAACTACCACTTCGTCAAGTGTAGCCTGATCTTCTTCCAATATTACATTCAAATATCCCGAAGTCAGTGGTTTATTCAACGGTTTGTATCCAAGATATGAAAATATGAGCGATTCGCCTTTGGAAGGCAAGGTCAAAGCAAAATTGCCCTCTATGTCGGTAAAAGTGCCGATGGTTGTTCCTTTTACAATTACGGAAACGCCAATCAACGCTTCTCCGCTTGTATCGGTAACTTTTCCTTGTACCTGATTTCCAAGTACGGTGTTGGAAAGATAAGAAGGTGGTGCAGTGTAATAATCTAAAACATAAGTTCTTAGCTGTGGCGCCACATTTCCCGCATCCGGCTCGGCAGACGATACTTTCAGTTTTACATTTTTCCATAATTCTTTGGTATTTTGACTGATATTGGCCTTGTACGACAATTCAACGGGCTTGTCGATGGATTTTGCACGAATATCGTAAGATGGGAACCAACCTGCCGCCGAAGTGAAATAAATCAATTCGGCAGGTGCATTTTGCAGGGTTTTAGACTCAACCGTTAGTAATACTTCTCCGGTCGGCTCTGCTTTCATATTGCCAAATGTAGCCATTTGTTTTTCGAGTGCAGCTTTTTCTTCATTCAATTTTTTTAAGCTGTTATCCAATTCTAACTCTTTGGTTTTCAATAAAGAAAGTTGTGAACTGTAATAATTGTAGGTCGCCTGTAAATTTTGCAGGTTTACGCCGGTATTGCTTCCTCCGATTTGCTTGTTATCGGTGAGAAACGTGATTTGTCCGTTTAAAACTTCCTTGTCGGTTTTTGTGCGGGCGATTTTTTGCGTTAATGCTTCGTTTTGCTTGCGCAAATTTTCCAATTCGTCGGAAGGGCGCAAGGTATCGTTGTAATTCAATTGATAATTGACAGACAAAACCGTAACGTCCCGATCTAATTTTACTTGAACGCTTTTCGCATCGGCATAAGGCGTTAGATTGACAAAACGCAAGCTTGACCGTCCTACAGGAATGTTGGCCATTGTTTTGCGCACGATTTGGGCGCCTTTGATGAACACGGTAACTTCTGAAATATCGGTTTTTAATTCGATGTTTGTTGGCTCTTGCGCCGAAGCGGAAAAAATGATTCCGCATATAAAAATAACGACTGTAAAAATAGTTTTCATGTTATTATTCTCTTTTTTGTAAATTTATTCGTTTGAAATGTCTATGCAAATATTTGTTTATATGTTATCTTATTGAATTTTGTGTTTTTTGCGTCCCTTGCGGTTAAATATTTTACCGCAAAGTTCGCAAAGGTTTCGCAAAGGGCGCTATCATTCGTTTATTCCATTGTTAAATAATATCGGTTCTGTCATATTTTTGCTTTTATACACTGAAAGAGTTTGTTGCATAATTTTTTATAGTTCTCTTTCTCAACAATCTAATAAATGGGATATTGCAATCAATAGCAAATCATGCAATATCCCATTGAGATTTATTATATCTCTAACGATTTCCGGACCTCCTCAATCTTCGCATCCGCCGCCGCATCCGCCGCCGCAATGTCCTCACGAGAAGCCACTTGGCTATGGATTTCGATGTAAAACTTGATTTTCGGCTCGGTTCCCGAAGGACGAATCGAAACTTTGGTGCCATCGGCCGCGAGATATTGCAGAACGTTCGACGTGGTAGGCATATCCAAGGTAACCTGTTCGTTTTCAATTGTATCCGTTCCGGTAAGATTGGCGAAATCCTTGATGAAAATCACGTTTGCACCTGCTAATTCGGTTTGCGGATGTTCGCGGAAATTCTTCATCATCGTTTCGATTTCTTCGGCTCCCGATTTACCCGGACGAACTACTGAAATACCTTTTTCTTTTGAAAATCCGTATTCTACATAGATGTCTTGCAGCAATTCGTAAACCGTTTTGCCGTTGTCGGCCGCCCAAGCAGCGATTTCGGCCAATAACATACAAGCCGATACAGAGTCTTTGTCGCGCACGAAATCTTCGGCCAAAAATCCGTAGCTTTCTTCGCCGCCGCCGAGATAGATGCGTTTGCCTTCGTTCTGACGAATCACATCGGCAATCCATTTGAATCCGGTGTAGCAATCGAAGAGTTTGATACTGTTTTTCTTCGTAACCTTTTTAATCAATTCGGTTGATACAATGGTTTTTACGACGTATTCTTTGCCCGTCAATTTACCCAATTCGCGCCAACGGGTAATGATGTAATAAATGAAAACCAACAAAGTTTGATTGCCGTTCAGGAGTACAAATTCGCCGTTTTCGTTGCGCACGGCTGCCCCAATACGGTCGGCGTCGGGGTCGGAGGCCATGACCAAGTCGGCTCCGGTTGCGATGGCTTTCTCTACGGCCATTTTCAGGGCTGCGGCTTCTTCGGGATTGGGCGATTTCACAGTGGGAAAGTCGCCGCTAATTACTTCCTGTTCGGGAACGCCGATGATGTTTTCGAATCCTAATGCTTTTAAAGCTCTTGGAATCAAAGTGATACCGGTTCCATGAATCGGCGTGTAAACGATTTTGATGTCTTTGTGTTTTTTTATTGCTTCTTTCGAGAGCGACAAAGTCAGCAAATCTTGAATATAATTATCGTCGATTTTATCGTCCAAAATTTCAATCAAAGCGGGATTGCCTTTGAATTTAATGTCTTTAACCGACGAAACTTTGTTCACTTCGGCGATAATGTTTTTGTCGTGCGGGGCGATAACCTGTGCTCCGTCGCTCCAATAAGCTTTGTAGCCGTTGTATTCTTTCGGATTATGCGAAGCCGTGATACATATTCCGCTCTGACAACCCAACTTACGGATGGCATAACTGATTTCGGGAGTCGGTCGTAATTCGGGAAACAAATAAACTTTAATGCCGTTGGCCGAGAAAATATCGGCTGATTTTTCGGCAAACAAACGGCTGTTGTTCCGGCAATCGTACCCGATAACTACACTGATTTTCGGCAAGTTAGCAAATTCTTTCTTCAAATAATTGGCCAAACCTTGCGTGGCTGCACCGACGGTATAAATATTCATCCGGTTGGAGCCGGCGCCCATGATGCCTCGCAAGCCGCCCGTGCCAAATTCCAAATCCTTGTAGAATGATTCGATGAGATCGGTCGGATCTTCTTTCGCTAATAATTCCTGTACTTTTTGGCGGGTATCCGCATCGTAATCTCCACTTAACCAAGCGTTTGCTTTGGCTTTTACTTGCTGTAATAAAACTTGATCTACCATGATACTTAATTTTTATTTGAATCGAACTGCAAAGTTAGTATTATTTTATATATTATTGGTTATTTTAGTTTTCTTAAAATTTGTTCATTGCATAAGATTGTTAAATTGGAGTTTTTTGAATTTTCCAAAAAGAAACAGGATTAATTTACAATAAAAATAGACAATCAAAATACTGACAATCAATGATAAAATCCCAACAACAGTCATTGCTGTTCCGGCTACTTTCCTGTACATTTTTGATTGAAATTCTTCTGTTGTTAGAAAAGTACAACTATCAATTCCTTCATTATTAAGCAATTCCTGTTCTGTCGGGAAATATTGTACCTTGTTATTTTCCATATTGATTGCGAAAAAATCATTATTGGTATTTTTCCCATAAATCTTATTTGTATTTTCGGAATATTCAAGTTCAATAATATTTGTTACCAAATCCTCGTTTTCATTGTGTATAATAGTTCCCTTTTCAGGCTCATCAATCATTACAATTTTGTAATTTTTATTGATGGGAGCATACCACGTATCGCCAATGCCAATATCTACATTTTTTAATATTGCAACCGATATGGAGCCTGTTATTGTAAAAAAATACAACGAATAAAGAAATAAATACGGAATAGTGATTGATAAAAATATTTTTCTTTTTCGTTTGTTTTTGCTGATACACAAGGTAATAACCAAACCGATAACTGCGAAAACCGACGCTACTATAAAAATAGCTATACAATGAAGTATTATAACAAATCCAAATCCCATGATAATTATTTTTTTTCTCGAAATAAATTAATTTCCGCGTCAATTCTTCTTCTGTATGATTTCCTTTTCTTCCAACCAATTACCCGTATCTTTCACGATTTTCCGAAGAAAATTTTCATCCCATTTCGGACGATTCGGGTATTGCGAGCCGCCGTATTCGTTTTTGATAAACTGTCCGTTTTTTCCTTTTTTCACAACTCCGTCGGCGTATTTCACAATCAGATACGTTCCTAATTGTTGCCATTCTTCCAATGCGGTTTGGGCTGTATTCGTACTATAATCAGTTAAATAAGAAATTATTTTGCCTTTGCTTGAAAATTCCATCGCTTGTTTTTCAATTTTCGTTTGAACTTCCAAATAAGCGTTTTCCAATTTATCTTGCAATAATTGAGCGTCTTCAACTATCTGATTATAACGCGAATACGCCATTTGAGCCACCCAAGTATGCACCCAAAATGCCGATTTCCACGAGAAAGTTGTAAAATCGGCCGTCCCCACGCGATAACATTCCGGAATTTCGGTTAAGCAGGCGTACATCGGCGTATAAACCGTGAAACGTGCATCGTCCACCCCGAACCACAGCACACCGCCAATCGCATCGGGCAACGAATTACGCATTTGCCCTACAAAGGTAAATCCGGTCTGTTGGGTTGAAATCGGGCGCTCAAAGCCGTAGCTTGCACTATCTACTTCAAACGTTAAATAATGAAAACGGTAAGGAGAATGGAAGGGGCCGGCGGCGATGTCGTTTGCCGGGTCGAAAACCGTCCCTTCGTAATGATCGCGCATCATGTTCATTAAATCCTTGGCGCTCAAAAGTTTATTTGGTTTGATGTATAAAGGCATCGGATTCGGGTCTTCGCCTAAAATATACGGCAACCATTGTTCGGCTTTATCGGTATAATGATTGTAAAAACTCCAAACGCGGGCTTCACAAAAACGTAATCCGCCCCAATCCAAGGGATTATAGGCTTTGGAAAAACTGAAATTTTCGTCTTCCCCCGAAAAATAACCCATTTTGCGGGCGAACGAAATCACATCTTTCGAATACAAGCAATTTTCTTTATCCTTCAATGGGAATTGATGAATGCGCGCTTGATTGGCATGAGCGGCAATACAATCGTCGGGAATGCGCACAGCCACCCAAACCGCGCCTTTGTTGCCTGCGCCTTTGCCAATCATTTCCAGAATCCA
>JAISWY010000339.1 GCA_031270925.1 Candidatus Symbiothrix sp. | reverse complement strand
GCCTTTGAAAACGCCGATTTTATCTACGCCAAGAACTGGGCTGCCTACACCGATCCCAATTACGGACAAATTCTCTCGAAAGATCGCTCGTGGACAGTGGATGCGGCTAAAATGGCATTGACCGACCATGCAAAATTCATGCACTGCCTGCCCGTTCGTCGCAATATGATTGTAACGGATGATGTGATTGAGAGTCCCGATTCGATTGTAATACCGGAGGCGGCTAATAGAGAAATTTCGGTGCAGGTGGTTATCAAGCGGATGTTGGAAAGTTTGTGAAATATTGGAAAATAGCATCAAAAATAAGCAATGAACCTCGAACAACTACACGACTTCTGCCTCTCCATCCCAGGCGCCACCGAAAGTTTCCCTTTCGACGAAGTTTCGCTGGTCATGAAAGTCAAAAATAAAATGTTCGCCCTCATCCCCTTGGACGAAGCGAAAGTGCAAATCGCCGTCAAATGCGACCCGGAAGCGGCAATCGAATTGCGTGAACACTATTCAGCTGTGGTTCCGGCTTACCATTTCAACAAAAAATATTGGAATACGATTTACCTCAACCGTGATATGCGCGATGAAGAAGTCGAAAAATGGATTCGCCACTCGGTCGGTGAAGTCATTAAAAAACTGCCTAAAAAAATCCGCGATGAGTATCACAACCGCTAATATCCAAATGGTGGATTTGACATCCCAATACCACCGTTTGCAAGCTGAAATCGACCAAGCAATCGCCAATGTGCTGCATTCCGGCCAATATATTAATGGAAAAGACGTCCACACATTTGCCGACAATTTGTCGAAATACACCGGCGCACAATTCGCGATTCCCTGCGCCAACGGCACCGATGCGCTGCAAATTGCACTGATGTCGCTCCATTTGCAAACGGGCGATGAAGTGATTGTTCCTGCATTTACTTACACCGCTACCGCCGAAGCTATTGCACTTCTAAATTTGAAACCCGTTCCGGTGGACGTCGATTGGCAAACATTTAATATTGATGTTGCAAAAATTGAAGCGGCCATTTCCCCGCGCACCAAAGCGATTATTCCCGTGCATCTATTTGGACAAACAGCTGATATGGAACCGATTATGCAATTAGCCGGAAAATATCATTTGGCTGTCATCGAAGACAATGCCCAAAGTTTGGGTTCGATTTACACCTTTTCCGACGGAACAAAAAAACATGCGGGAAACATCGGCGATATTGGCATTTTGTCGTTTTTCCCCACTAAAAATCTGGGCTGCTATGGCGATGGCGGCGCTCTTTTAACGAACAACGAAACGCTTGCTAATCGCCTGAAAATGATTGCCTCGCATGGACAAGCCCAAAAATACTACCACGAAATTATCGGTTGCAATTCGCGTTTGGATACGATTCAAGCGGCGGTTTTGAACGTAAAATTACGATATTTGGACGAATTTATTGCGGCGCGGCAAACGGCAGCATCTTCCTGTCTTTCTAAATTAGAATCAATTTATGGGATGGAAATGCCGTTTTGCATTTCATCTTCCACTCACACTTATAATCAATTTACAATTAAAATTTCCAACGGAAAACGCGATGAATTGCGACAATATTTGAAAGACAAAGGCATTCCCAGCATGATTTATTATCCTTTGCCTTTGCACAAGCAGCCGGCGTATCGCGATATTGTTCGCATCAGCGGCGATCTGAGTGTGAGCGCAAAACTTTGTCAATCGGTTTTGTCGTTGCCGATGCATACGGAATTGTCGGAAGAAAAAATTCAATTCATTACCGAAAAAATAATCCAATATGGAAAATAATCCTTTTCAAGCGCATCCTACGGCTATTATCGACGACGGCGCAAAAATTGGCCAAGGCACAAAAATCTGGCATTTTTCCCACATCATGCCCGAAGCCGAAATCGGCGAAAATTGCATCATTGGCCAAAATGTGTTTGTGGCATCAAAAGTTGTGTTAGGAAATCGAGTGAAAGTACAGAACAACGTATCGATTTATGCCGGCGTGGTTTGCGAAGATGATGTTTTTTTGGGGCCGAGTTGCGTGTTTACCAATGTCATCAATCCACGAGCATTCATAGAGCGAAAGAACGAATTTCGACCGACTTTAATCAAAAAAGGTGCAAGCATCGGCGCCAATGCAACCATCCTCTGCGGTATCACAATCGGCGAATATGCGATGATTGGAGCAGGCAGCGTAGCAACGAAAAATGTACCTCCTTATGCTTTGGTCGTTGGTAATCCGGCTCGGATTATCGGAAAAGTCGATATGGAAGGCAACAGAATAGCGGATTAATAAAAGAAAGAAGCAAACATATATTCTTGTGATCCGGGCGGGATTCGAACCCACGACCCACAGCTTAGAAGGCTGTTGCTCTATCCAACTGAGCTACCGGACCGATTTTTTAAAATGCGACTGCAAAATTATATAAAAATCTTACGATTTCCAAGCGCATGCAATGAAAAAAAGTTTTTTAGTGATGCGAAAGAAACAAAATATAACGATTTTTCCGGTGTCCCAGCGGGACACAATGTTGGTAGAAAGAAAAATGCCTCTGCCCCCAGCTCCGTCCCGTATGGGACGGAATGTGCTTTCGGAAACCCATAAGAAGCTGTCGCAAAAGTCTCGGAAAACCATTATAGCTTATTTATTTCGCATCCCTTAACCGATAAATACTAATTTTTCGTATGAAATTTGCACAAATTATCCTAATTTTACTTATCTTTGCAACCGGAAAAACAATTATAATTAATAATTAACAATTAAAAACACATTTGTAATGAAGAAGTTTATTTTTTTATCGCTGCTACTCATT
>JAISWY010000271.1 GCA_031270925.1 Candidatus Symbiothrix sp. | reverse complement strand
ATTGGATTTTCCGGACGAGAGAAAATAGGCGATCCCGGCAGCCGTAATATCTTGATTATCAGCTAATATAATAGGGTATGTATTCATATTATTGTCAGTATTTCAACCATTTTATCAATTCCGACCAAGTGGGCTTTTTGCCATACATCAAAATGCCCGTGCGATAGATTTTAGCCGCTAATTTGACCATTAATATCACGGTAAGAACCAGTAAACCAATGGATAAAGTCATTTGCCACCACGGAACGCCGTATGGCAAGCGGGTCATCATCACAATAGGCGATGTGAACGGGAACAGCGATGACCAGATCGCCAATGGCCCATCAGGATTTTGTGCACTGTACATCCCTGTATATAAGGCAAACAGGATGATAATCGTTAGCGGCATCATGAATTGTTGTGCGTCTTCGGGATTATTGACCATCGCGCCGATAGCTGCGAAAAACGAGGCGTAAATCAAATAGCCGCAAATGAAGAAAACGATGAAAAAACAAACGATTTCCACCAAATTTCCGGATAATAGCAATGTGAAAATTTCGGATGGAAAACCTTGAATATCAGTCATCAACAAGCTTCCAAAACCAAGTACAACCGCAATCAAAGCGCCCCAAATTGCAAATTGTGTTAATCCCACCAAACCGATGCCGATGAGTTTGCCCATCATCAATTCAAACGGCTTGACCGATGATACTATAACTTCGATGATACGGTTTGTCTTTTCTTCCATCACGCCCTGCATGACCATCGCGCCGTAAGCAAAAATAAAGGTATAAATCAGGAAAGTAAAAAACATGCCGATGGCCGTTGCTACATCCGCAGAAGTAATTTTTCCCTCACTCGACCCGTCCAAACGGATGGTTTGTATTTCGACCGAGATTTTGCTTTCTTCAATCATCCGCTTTAAATCGGGAATATTGTAGGACGCTAATTTCTTATCGCTTAAATAGTTGTTTAATTGCGAAGAAATGGTTTCCGTCAAATTGCCGACGATTTGTTTTTCGGAATACAAGGTCAGATCCGACGGATTGAGTTGTAAATCACCGATTGTCAAGCTTGCATATATTTCCTCTTCGGCTTTTTCTTTCACAAAATGATATTGTTCGGTATCGTGTAAAATGGGGAAATATTCACCGGTTTCGTCCACTACCAAAATTGTTTTTTGCTCGCCGGAATTGATTTGCGCCAGTAAAACGGTGCCTGCTATTAATCCGGCAAATAATATCGGCGTTAAAACCGTCATTAAAATAAACGATTTTTTCCGCACGCGCGTTGTGTATTCTCGTTTGACGATGAGGCCGATTTTATTCATGATACCAACTTTATAAAAATATCATTCATGGAAGGAATTTCTTCTTCAAAAGCCGAGATTTCGTTGTTTTGGATGAGAGTCGATAGAAATTTGCCGGTGGAAACGGGGGCTTCTTTCCGGATGCGGAAAATATCGTTTTTCCGGTCGATCATCTTTCCAAGCGTTTCGTCCATTTGCAAATTCTCTTGTGGAGATTTCAATCGGAAAATATTGGTTTTGAAACGGTTACGCACTTCTCCCACTTTCCCGTTCAATACTACTTTCGAGTGATGAATCAAGGCAATTTCGTCGCAGATTTCTTCGACCGAAGCCATGTTGTGCGTTGAAAAAAGGATGGTTTTGCCCCTGTTTTTCAGTTCGAGGATTTCGTTTTTCAACAATTCAGCATTCAAGGGATCGAAGCCGCTGAACGGTTCGTCGAAAATCAGTAAATCGGGTTCGTGAACCACTGTAATGACGAATTGCACTTTTTGTTGCATGCCTTTCGAAAGTTCTTCCAATCGCCTGTTCCACCAGGGAAGCATATCGAATTTTTGGAACCACATTTTGAGTCGTTTTTCGGCTTCGGCGGTGGAAAGGCCTTTCAAACGCGTCAGATAGACGGCCTGTTCGCCGACTTTCATCTTTTTGTACAATCCGCGTTCTTCGGGGAGGTAGCCGATGCGATACACATCGTCGGCTTGGAACGGCCGGCCGTTGAAAAGCACTTCGCCTGCATCGGGAGCCGTAATCCGGTTGATGATGCGGATTAAAGTGGTCTTACCGGCGCCGTTCGGCCCCAACAAGCCGAAAATCTTGCCTACCGGCACTTGAATGCTGACTTTGTCGAGCGCCAAGTGGCTGGCGAATTGCTTTACTACTGCTTTTGTTTCTAAAAAAATCATTACTCAACACCAAGAGTTTTGGTGCAAAGGTAAGGTTTTTTAGTTATAAATTTTGCATGCTGAATAAAAATCCATATATTTGTGCCTCTTTTTTAATAGACATCAAATGAAAGCTAAGACATTGCAGCTATCTATTGTGATTATACTCACAATCAATTCATTAGTAAATATTCAAGCGCAAGAAAACCAATTTTTAGGTCCGGCTTACGGCGCTGGAATTGTCCGCGAAATCTCGCATAACGGACAGTATATAGTCGGCCAAACAGCCGGTGGAGTAGGCTCCTCGGCCGGTTATGTGTGGGATACGCAAAGCGGAACCGATATCACGGTTTTACCGACAGCCGGCGAAGCTTTCGGCGTCACGGATAACCGTTTTATTGTCGGTTCGTTTAGCGATGACAATTTTATAATCGATAACATCGCCATTCGTTCGGCCGGTTATGTCGAATCCGGCGCCACGGTTTGGAGCAGTCTGGGAACGGGATTGATTGTTCCTCCCATTTCGACAACCGACGGCTCATTCGCCCGGAATGTTTCGGCTGATGGCTCGGTAATCGTAGGAAGCTCAGGCAAATATGTGAATAGCGATAAAATCTATGTGCCTTATGCGTGGACGAAAAACGAGCAGTCGCAATGGGTCGGGGAAGAATGGGCATCGCCCGAAGAAGCCGGCCAGTGTGTTATCATCGACATTGCCGACAACGGACAAACGGCTGTTGGGTATTATCACGACGGATCACAACGGAATTGCATTTTGTGGAAATCGAAAACCGAGTACATTTTGCCGTTTCAAAGCAATCATGCCGTGAGCGAATACTTTTGTATCAGCGCTAATGGCAAATACGCCGGATTCAAGATGGACGGTAAGACCGGCGTTCAGGATCTTGAAACCAACGAAATTCAATTTATTCCCAACGCATTTTTGGTAAACGACATTACCGATAACGGTATGGCCGTCGGTATTTATCATATAAACGAAAGTGTTTATAAAGCCTATATTTGGCATCCGGTATTGGGGTTTGTGGATTTGGCCGATTTTGTCCGGCAATACACTCAATTCAATCCGGCCAATTATGATTTAACGACGAGCAGCAACCTCGTTTCGATCAATGCCATCTCGCCCGACGGACTGCATATCCCCATTCAGGTTACTACCACAGGAACGCCGCGCCAAGCCATGGCTTATGTCTTGCATTTGGCCGAACCGATACGCATTTATCCCTATCCGAAAAACCTGTCGGCAACGGTAGATGTAGCCAAACGCAATGAAATAACTTTGCGATGGGAAGCGCCTGATGAAGCCGATGAAGCGCTAATCGGTTACGCCATTTTCCGCAATGCCTCTACCCCTGTGGATACGGTCGAAGCAGGAATAACTACTTATATCAACAGTAGTGTATCGTCTGGCTATCACACCTACAAAGTGAAAGCCTTGTATGCCGGCGGCTCCTCCAATTATTCCAATATCACGGACGAAATTGTCATCGCAAACAATTATAACTTTTTCAGAGACACGTTCAGCGGCAACAACGGCTTGAAAACCAATTACTGGACAACCGCCATTGAAGAAGAAGAAAGCGCGATACCCCGCTTGGAATGGCGAGTTTATAATGATGTTGGCGTGGAAGACGGCTGGGGATTGTACTTGTCAATCAACAATTTCAACGGAGTCGAGAATCAATCGTATAGCGCTACTTTGCAATCAAAATATCTCGACGGTCGAACGACCGAAAAAGTTTATCTTTCGTTTCTGAGCAAAGCGGATTATTATTTGGAATCCACACTCACACCCGACACGCTTTTCACGGATGTTTTCGACGGCGAACAATGGATCAACGTCGATAAATCGATATTCTCCCTGATAACGGATTGGAAAGCCGATTACTTCGACATATCGCCGGTGGCTGCCGGCAAACTTTTCCAAGTGCGTTTCCGCTTAACGGGCGAAAATAAAACCGTGAGCGCCAAATATTTCTCTTTCGATGATATTACGATTACAAAAACGGCTCCCAATGCGAATGCACCATTTCAACTCATTGGAAATCAATCAAATGACAGTGTTCGATTAGCTTGGCAAAACGCTTCAAGCGAAATGTATGCGCTTACCTACGCCAATTCTCCGAAACGGTATTCGATCGGCAATTTGGGCGTTCCGTTTATCGCTGTTAATCGCTATGATGCGAGCGACTTGGCTATTTATCAAAATAAATATTTGCATTCGATTACGGCTTACATCAATCAAAAAGTAAGCAGTCCAACGACTGCCACCAGTTTAAGTTTGGCTGTTTATGAGAACGACGAACGCATTGTCAATCAACCGGTTTCCGGTTATACAGCCAACGATTGGAATACCTTTGTTTTGGAAGAACCGATTTTGATTAACGGACAAAATTTGAAGTTCGGTATCGAAGTCGTCGCCCATGACGAAAAAGAAGAACCGATCGGCGCCGACGGCTTGCGTAATCCGGTTTCGGGCAAAGGCGATTTGTATTGGGATGCAACTGATAATCAATGGCATACGCTCTATGAAGCTAAATTTGTGAATAATTGGTGCATTATCGGCAATGTAACCGACAATCTTTCGTCGAACAATGAGTGGAGCCGGAATGTGGTCGGCTATAATGTTTATCTCGACGGCAAGCGCCTCAACGATTATTTATTGTTTGGACAAAGCTTTCTCACGCCTGTATCTTATCTTCCCGAAGCCAATCCGATATTTTCGGTACGAGCCTACTCCGAACAATTGGGACTTTCGGGCGAAGCGGTTTGGCAACAGGAAGTAAGCATTAAACAACCGAATAGGCATTCGATTCAAGTTTATCCGAATCCTGTGCAGGATGTTTTGTATTTCGATTCCGCATCGCCGGTTTATTCCGTTTCGATTTATGATGTGAGCGGACGAAGAATCAATTTTGTCGATCGTCCAAATCAATCCATCAATACAAAAGATTGGAATAAAGGCGTTTATCTGATTAAAATCGCTACGGGAGAGGGTGAAATCGTTCGTAAAATCGTCAAAAATTGAATAGAGCGGCGATGCATTTCAACGTCCTAACTCCAACCGGTTTTTAACAAGATTGAAATATTTGCCTTTGCGTTCCTTGCGTATCTTCTTTGCGTCCTTTGCGGTTAACCCACATTGCAGCATTTCCGCCTCGATCTATTAAATTTCAGTTAAAAACAGAGGTTTTTTGCATGGAATTTTCCATGTAAAAATCGTAATCTATTGGAAATCAGGAGTTAAACTT
>JAISWY010000248.1 GCA_031270925.1 Candidatus Symbiothrix sp. | reverse complement strand
TTCATCCAAATAAACCGTGCCTTGGTTTTTGATAACGCCTTGCGCTTTGGGCGATAAATCGTTCCAAATCAAAGGCAAAACGGTTTCCAACTCGGCGATTTCCGATGCTTCAACCGGTGCGCCCGATTCACCTTCCACACAGCAAGCGCCGTGGCAAGCCGAAAGGTCGCAAGAAAAATATTCTTCCAACACGTCTAAACTCACGATGGTATCCAATATCTGTATCATAATTCTTCGCCGCGGAAATTTTCGTCAAACATGCCGTTATCATAAACGAGCGATCCATTGACAAAGGTTTTAACTACTTGATGTGCAAATGTTTGTCCTTCCAAAGGCGACCAACCGCATTTGTAGAGCAAGTTTTCTTTCGTAACCGTCCACGGGCGATTCGGATCGACCAAAACCAAATCGGCGAAATAACCTTCGCGAATATATCCGCGCTCGGCGATTCCGAACAATTCGGCCGGAGCGTGCGCCATTTTTTCGACAACCAATTCTTCCGTGAAAATGCCTTGGCGACATAATTCCAACATCGCAACTAAGGAATGTTGCACCATCGGCGCACCGGAAGCCGCTTGGAGGCACGAGCCTTGTTTTTCTTCCCATGCGTGCGGTGCATGGTCGGTGGCGACTACATCTAATTTGCTTTCAATCAAGGCCTTACGCAAAGCATTTCGGTCGTCCGCCGTTTTAATGGCCGGATTCCATTTGATACGGTTGCCCAAACGCGAATAATCTTCGTCGGAAAACCAGAGATGATGCACACAGACTTCAGCGGTTATCCGTTTCTCATTCAATGGTTTATCTTCCAATAATTCCATTTCTTTCTCGGTGGAAAGATGGAAAAGATGCAAGCGGCTGTTGTGTTTTTTCGCCAAACGCACAGCCTCTCTCGACGATGCGAAACAAGCCTCGGCGCTTCGGATTTTCGGATGAAACGAAACGTCCAAATCTTTGCCGAACTCGTGAATGTATTTTTCCTTATTGGCTCGAATAATTGCTTCGCTTTCACAATGAACGGCGATAATCGACTGATTTTCAGCAAATAACTTTTCCAAAGTAGCCTGATTATCCACCAACATATTTCCGGTGGAAGAACCCATAAATACTTTGACGGCTTTGGCTCGTTGAGCGCCCGGCTTTTTCAATTCTTCCGAATTGTCATTCGTAGCGCCGATAAAAAAGGTATAATTAGCCATTGAGGTTTGCGCCGCCCGATCGAATTTTTCATTCAAAGCCTTTACCGTAACTGTTTGAGGATCAGTGTTCGGCATATCCATAAACGACGTAACACCGCCCGCTACGGCTGCTCGCGATTCGCTGTGAATATCGCCTTTGTGCGTTAAGCCCGGCTCGCGGAAGTGAACTTGGTCGTCGATTATGCCGGGCAAGAGCAGCAGGCCTTCGGCCTTGATGAGAGTTGAGAAACAACGTTCGGCCTTAGCCGATTGAGAGTTGTAAGTTGAGAGTAGAGAATGAGGATGAATGGATTTTATTCGTTCATTTTCTATTATCAAATCGGCCTTGTATCGTTTTCCCTCGTTGATAATCAAGGCATTTTGTATCAATATGCGATGCTCCATCTCTATTTACCGGAATTTAAAGAACTTTAACCAAATCACGCCCCACAAGGCTTCGCCGAAAATGTCGCTGTTCATTTTGGAAACGCCTTCCATACGGTTGATGAAGATAATCGGTACTTCTTTCAAGCGGAATCCGTATTTGTAGGCGGTATATTTCATTTCGATCTGGAAGGCGTATCCTTTGAAGCGAATGGCATCCAAATCAATGGTTTCCAATACTTTGCGGCGATAGCACTTGAAACCTGCGGTAGTATCGTGAATCTTCAAGCCTGAAATAATCTGCACGTATTTGGAAGCGAAATACGACAGCAACACGCGCGAAATCGGCCAATTAACTACATTCACGCCGGTAACATAACGCGAACCGATGGCAACATCCGCTCCTTCTTCCGAACAAGCTTTGTATAAGCGAATTAAATCGTCGGGATTGTGCGAAAAATCGGCATCCATCTCAAAAATATAGTCGTATGTGCGTTGTAAAGCCCATTTGAAACCGGCGATATAAGCAGTTCCCAATCCCAATTTGCCCCCTCGTTCAAGGAGAGACAAACGTTCGGGATATTCTTGTTGTAAGGTTTTGACAATCAAAGCTGTACCATCGGGCGAACCATCATCGACTATCAAAAGATCGAAAGATTTGTCCAAAGAAAACACTTTTCGAATCATTTTTTCGATGTTTTCTTTTTCGTTGTAAGTCGGGATAATTACAATGCTGTCGTTCATAAAGGATGTGTTTTTTGAAAATTCGACCCCAAAGGTAGGGAAAATTCCTATCTTTGCAAAAAATTTCATCATCATGGCAGTTACCCGTTTCGGTGTTTCGCTGGAGCAAAATTTGCTCGAAGCATTGGACACTTATGTAGCCGATAATTCCTATTCCAATCGTTCGCAAGCCATTCGCGCTTTGATTGAAAAGAATATTGTCGAGAAAAAATGGCAATGCAATAATCACGTTGCCGGAGCGATTGTTTTGTTGTATGATCCGCAAAAATACGACATTGAGCATCAGTTGATG
>JAISWY010000217.1 GCA_031270925.1 Candidatus Symbiothrix sp. | reverse complement strand
TAAGCAAGTTATCGCTTCTCAAAACGATTCTATAAACACCATGAAAACGGCTGTTTCTTCCGATTCGGCTTTGGTTTACCATTTTTTTCCGGCACGTGTGGTAAACAGCAGCGTGAGCAAAACGGAAAATTACATTACGCTCAACAAAGGCTCATTGGCGCAGGTTGCACCGGATATGGGAGTGATGACGGCCAAAGGAGTTGTCGGCATTGTGATGATGACTTCACCGCATTACTCGGTCGTGATTTCAATTTTGAATCCGAAATTCCAATTGAGCGGGAAAATCAAAGGAAGCAATTACGCCGGCCCCTTGGTTTGGGACGGCAAAGATCCGCGTTTTACCTATCTGACAAAAATTCCGCACCACGCAGCATTTCACGATGGCGACACGATTGTTACGAGCGGTTATTCGTCGGTTTTCCCGGCCGGATTGCCGATTGGAATCATTGCCGGAGTGAAGAAGGAAAACGACGACTCTTATCGTTCCGTTCGTGTAAAACTGTTTACCGACATGGCGAATTTGGGCGAAGCGATGATTGTGTTCAATGGATTTCAACGCGAGCAGTTGGATTTGGAAAATAAAATCAAATAAAAAATATGTCGAGAACAAACGTATTCGGATTGATTGTTTTATTTATCGTACTGGTACTGTTGCAAATAGGCCTGTTCGATAAAATTCATTTGTTCGGATACGCAACGCCTTTGCTTTCGATTTATTTCATCATCAAGCTTTCGTCGCAAACCAATAAAAGTTTGCAGTTGATTTGGAGCGCCTTACTCGGTTTAACCATCGACGCTTTAACCGGAACATTGGGTTTGAACCTTTTGGCTTGTGTAGTCGCGGCTTTTCTTCGTCCGTTTATCTTAAAACTGTTTGAGCCGCGTGGCCAATTGGAAGATTACATTCCATCGTTTCGTTCCTTGGATCCGAAAATGTTTATCCGATATGCCGTTGTGATGTGCCTGATACATCATTTTCTGATTTTTACGGTTGAAACATTTTCTCTTTTCAATTTTTTCGGATTGATTTTGCATATCGCAACAAGCTCGATATTAACCGTTTTGCTAATTATTGCTTGTGAAAGTTTGCATTTGGATTACTTGGAATAATGGAACGAAAAACATTTAATACGGATGCAAGGAAGAAAGCGCTGATTGCACTGATTTGTGCGGTGGCGCTGATTTACCTGATTCAACTTTTTCGTTTGCAAATTCTGAATCCCGATTACAAGAATTGGGCGGACAGCAATGCTTTTTTGAATCGCACCCGTTATCCGGTGCGTGGCGTGATGTACGACCGCAGCGGGCAATTGTTAGTTTACAATCAACCGGCCTACGATGTGATGGTGGTTGTCCGCGAGATGCAGGATTTTGACACTTTGGCATTTTGTAAAGCCGTCAATATTTCGCTTGAGCGTTTCAAGGCTCGTTTGGCCGAAATTAAGGACAGGCGGAAGAATCCGGGTTATTCGTCGTATGTTCCCCAAGTTTTTCTGACGCAATTGGGCAACAAGGAATACGGTATTTTGCAGGAGTCGATTTATAAATTTTCCGGATTTTACATTCAAAATCGAGCTGTCAGGGAATACAGTACGCCTTATGCAGCGCACGTGTTAGGTTATCTGGCCGAAGCCGACCGCTTGGACATAGCCGAAGATGATTACAACAAACGCGGCGATTACATCGGAAAAACCGGTGTGGAGCGCTCGTATGAAACTTTATTGCGTGGCGAAAAAGGCGTCGAAATCCTGTTGCGCGACGCCCACGGCCGTATCAAAGGAAAATACGAAAACGGGCGATACGATAAAGACCCGGTTTCGGGAAAAGATTTGAAACTTTCGATCGACATCGAATTGCAAGCTTATGGCGAAGAATTGATGCGCAACAAATTGGGAACCATCGTCATGATCGAGCCGAAAACCGGCGAAATCCTTTGCATGGTTTCTTCGCCCACTTACGATCCGGCTTCGTTGGTTGGCCGGCAATTCGGCGAGGCTTTTACCCACTTGGCGAACAACCCTTATACCCCTTTGATTAACAGGGCGTTGAATGGAACTTATCCGCCCGGATCGACCTTCAAAACGGCACAAGGATTAACGTTTTTGCAGGAAGGAATCATCAAGCCGTCCACCGCCTATTCGTGTTATGGCGGTTGGCCCTTGGCTAACGGACATCCCGCCTGCCACGTGCATTCGTCGCCTTTGTCGTTGTTGCCCGCAGTTGGAACAAGTTGCAACGCCTATTTTTGCTGGGGTTTGAAAGCGATGCTCGAAAATAAAAAATACGGATCGATTCAAGCGGCGATGGATACATGGCGCGATTATATGGTGGCGCAAGGTTTTGGTTACCGTTTGGGAGTGGATATGCCGGGCGAAAAACGCGGCATGATTCCCAACGGAACGTATTATGATAATTTTTACAAAGGTCGTTGGAACGCATTTACCGTTATTACCATCGCTATCGGACAGGGAGAAATACTGCTTTCGCCGGTTCAAATGTGTAATTTGGCAGCCACGATAGCCAACCGGGGTTATTTTTATACGCCGCACGTAGTGAAGGAAATAAAAGATACGCCTTTGGATTCGCTTTACAGGCAGCCGCGTTATACCGGAATTTCCCGCGAAAATTACGAACTGATTGCCGAAGGAATGCGCTTGGCCGTTACCGGCGGCACGTGCCGGGTAACCAATATTCCCGACATCGCTGTATGCGGAAAAACCGGAACCGCGCAAAACAGCGGAAAAGACCACTCCATTTTCATGGGTTTCGCCCCGATGGACGATCCGAAAGTGGCCGTCTTGGTATTTATCGAAAACGGCGGCTTCGGAGCCACTTACGCTGTTCCAACCGGCCGTTTGATGATTCAAAAATATTTGAAGCGCGAAATTCCCGCTTCGGACAAAGGCATCGAAAATTACCTGAAAAGCGCAACCATTTTACGCCATGTTATACAGAAAAAGTAATATATGGCTTCAACTCGATTGGATAATTGTAACGATTTATCTCGTTTTGATTATTTTGGGATGGTTTAGTATTTATGCCGCTACTTACGATTTCGATAATCGCAGCATGTTGGATTTATCGGGTCGTGCAGGAATGCAGATGGTTTGGATATTGACTTCATTGGCGCTCGCTTTAGTTCTTTTGATGATTAATCAAGGTTGGTACGAAACGTTTGCCGCTTGGATTTATGTGGCGATTATCCTGTTGCTGGTTCTCACGGTGTTTGTGGCGCCCGACATCAAAGGTTCGCGCTCGTGGTTGGTTATTGTTCCGGGACGATTTCAAATTCAGCCGGCCGAATTTGCCAAGTTTGCGACGGCGCTTGTGGTGGCGAAATTCATGAGTTCCTATCGTTTTGAAATCATGAATTTTCGGAATATAGCCGGAGTGTTGGGGTGGATTTTGTTGCCGATGGCGTTGATTCTGCTCCAACAGGAAACCGGTTCGGCTTTGGTTTTTCTGGCTTTCTTTTTGGTTTTGTATCGCGAAGGAATGCCCGGTGCAATACTTTTTTCCGGATTTTCGGCGATAGCCTATTTTGTATTGGATGTGCGTTATGCCGATGTACAATGGGGCGTTACGCCGGCTGGAGAAGCGATGGTTTTGGCGTTGATTATTCTTTTTTCAGCCGGATTTTTGTATAATTCCAAAGGCCGGAAAAATTTGAAATACCTTGGAATCGCGCTATTGTCTTTGACTGTCTTGCTGGTAATAGCTCATCTTGTATTACGAAATTTCGGAATCGGCTTCAATTGGTGTTGGCCGCTTTTGGGATTTATCG
>JAISWY010000145.1 GCA_031270925.1 Candidatus Symbiothrix sp. | reverse complement strand
GAACACGAAAAATTCGGTCAGCAAACCGATGGTAATCAAAATGCTGCCCAAGCCCCAAGGCCAATGTTCCAACTTGGCCAAAGCTCCGATCACAACAATGGAAGCTCCCCAGTTGTAGCAAAAATGAAAAAATCGACGGCCCTGTTCGCCGGATAAAAACTTCTCTACCAAGTTTTTGTATCTTCTTTTAAACCCCATTTTATATTTCGTTTATTGGTTTTTAACTCGTTTACTGCATTATTTTTTCCCTTTGGAACATCCTACCTGCGAACGCACGCAACGGAATCCAATGTATGACCGCTGTTCGTTCTGATACTCAAACGAACGAATATCGGAGCGGATATACTGCCCTACATCTTTCCACGAGCCTCCGCGGACGACTTTTCGTTTCATCGAATACGGGTCTTCCCGGGCGGCGTTGTAGTAATATTGCGGGTTGATGTCGTTCATGATTTCAGGGCCGGATTCCAGATAGGCGGTAGAAGTCCACTCGGCCACATTGCCTGCCATATCGTACAAGCCGAACTCGTTGGGAGCAAATGAAGCCACGCGCGAGCTTGTCAAATAACCGTCCTGTGTATAATTACCGTCGCCCGGCTTGAAGTTTCCGAGGAAACAATCTTTGTCGCCCACCGGCGTATCTTGTCGCCACGGATATTTGTTTTCGGATCTACCGCTGCGGGCGGCGTATTCAAATTCGGCTTCCGTCGGCAGGCGGTAAGGTTCGAGTTGGTATCGGTGTGCGCCGTCTAACGAACGCTTCAAATATTCGGTGCGCCAAGTACAGAAAGCCCGTGCCTGTTCCCACGAAATGCCCACTACAGGATAATCGTCGAAACACGGGAAATTGAAATATTGGCGCATATACGGTTCGTTGTAGGAATTGTTGAAATCATTGACCCAAACCGTTTCATCGGGATAAATGTTGATGATATAGTTGCTCAAAAAATCCCAAATTCCGCTCAATTGTCGTGTAATGGTTTCGGAGATGATTTTTCCGTCTTCGTTCACGTAAGCCGTATCTTTTGAAATCATGATTACTTCGTCGGGGGCAATCTCGACGTCGGTATTACGAACCCGCTTAGCAGGGTCTAACTGATTGCGGCGCAAGGCATAACCGGTTGCATCGAAAATAGCAAAGCGGTAAATCATCTGATCGGGATCCAGTTTCTTTTCGCTGGTAATGGGATTTGTCCAGTTTACGCTGTTGATGGCGCGGAGTTCGTCTTCCGTAGCGCGTTTTTCGATTGGAATCGGTCGTTTCCAATCCAAAATTGCCGGTTCGATGGGGTTGCCGTCTTTATCTTCTGTTATTTTATAAAGTTCGTTACCGCCGAAAGCGGGGTCGTAAAGTCGTTCGCGAATAATCGAATCGCGCACCCAATAGACGAACTGGCGATATTCGGCGTTGGTAATTTCGGTTTCGTCCATCCAAAAATTGTCGATCGAAATGCCTTTGGCATTTTTGAACAAGCCCCAAGCCGTGTCGTTTTCGGCCATTCCCATGGCGAATGCGCCACGCTTAACCAAGACCATGCCGTAGGGATTCGGTTCGCTCCACGCTTGCGCACCTACGCCGGTCAGTTCGCCACCGTCGCCGCCGACCGGCTTGCTGCACGACATCCATAACATAAAACATGCGAAGAGCAACACTCCCCTTCCTTTTTTCAGTTCATTTATTTTTACCATAATTATATAGTATTCTCTTCCACTTCCGATTGAAAGTTGTGATTCTAATAACGTATTTTTTAAATATATATTGTATCCTAATGCTGCACCTTTACAACAACCGCACGCTTTTATGCCGCCCTTTAACTCCTTTCTTCAATTTCATATCGATCGTATATTTAATGAATAACTCGTGGCTACCTGCAGTCATTTTAATTAAATCGGAAAAAACGGGAACATCGTAGGCGTAGCCCACTTGAATTGATTTGAAACTGCCGCCCAAGCTCAAAATCATCGACTCGCCGGTGCGCCACGACAATCCACCCCAGAGCATTTTGGCGTAAACCAAGCGCAACGAAACATCCAACTGCGTTTGCTTCAACATTCCCTTAAAAGTATTCGGTTGAACATTGGCGGATAACGAATCGTTTTCCAAATCATATTTCAACGAACTTAATTCTGTGGTTTTCAATAAGATAGAAGGTCGCAATTCCAAAAGAGGATTTCGTAAACGGATATTGCATCCCGCTGCGAGATAATACGATCGGGGAATATCGAGGATGTAATTGTCGTTCAATTCCAATTGCGGTGCGAAAAGATGAGTCGCCGAGAGTCCGACATACCAGCGTTTCAGGCTATCCGTATAAAACAGTCCCGCCGCCGCATCAATTGAATTGCCGCTCACTTCCGAAGTTGGAATGCCCTCGTCGTTTTCGTCGTAACTTTCGCCCTGAGGCATTTTTACTTTGCTTCCGTCGAACGATTCGCTGATGTAACCTCCTTGTATTCCGATGCTTAGCGTTCCCTTGAATAGTTTCATCTTGAATGCGTATTGGCCGGAAATCAGATTGGTTTTGAATAGTCCGATTTGGTCGTTATACATCGAAATACCAACGCCGTGTGTGCGTCCGAAGAGTTGCAGCGGCATCTCGCCCAGTACGATTCCCGATTTCGGCGCGTTGGTTATGCGGAGCCATTGCATCCGGTACAATCCGGTTAGCTCCAAATTGCCCGATTGACCTGCGTAAGCAGGGTTGTAGTAATTGGGAGCTGCCCAATAGTTGCTTAATTGGGTGTCGAATTGCGCCGATACAGTACCGAAGAAAGCACAAAACAATAGTATGAAAATGATTTTTTTCATCAAAATATCTATATATAAACGGATTTGGGTAGAAATAATTGTAAAATGTGACAAAAACAATAACATCTCAACAGAAGAATTAACTTTCATTATGCGGTTTTCCGGTAAATTCCACGTATCTTTGCCCAACTAATATTGAAATGATGAACAAATACGAAGAAACATTAAACAAATTCAATTTCGCATTGAATGACGAAGAGCTAAGTCGGAAAACGGCCGAAATTACAGCCGGAAGCGCCGAAAACAACACCTCTGATGTGTTACGCTTCCTTTATTCCTGCATCGACTTAACTTCGCTCGGAACGGAAGATTCCAAGGAAAGCATCTGGAAATTCACGGAACAGGTAAACGATTTCGACGGCTCACAATCCGATATTAATAATGTGGCTGCAATTTGTGTGTATCCCAATTTTGTATCTGTCGTGAAAGAAGTTTTACGCGCCGATGTGAAAGTGGCCGCCGTATCGGGTGGATTCCCGTCGTCGCAAACATTTATTGAAGTGAAAGTGGCCGAAACGAGCTTGGCCGTGGCCGACGGCGTTGACGAAATCGACATCGTATTGAATTGCGGCGAGTTTTTCGACAATAACATCGAAGCCGTCTGCGAAGAAATTATCGAAATAAAAGAAGCTTGTCGCAACGCTCACCTGAAAGTAATTTTGGAAACCGGATTGCTGAAAACGGCCGCGAACATCAAGAAAGCTTCCATCTTGGCGATGTATTCGGGCGCCGATTTCATCAAAACATCCACCGGAAAAGTGTATCCGGGAGCATCGCCCGAAGCGGTGTATGTGATGTGCGAAGCCGTAAAAGAATACCATCTATTGCATAACCGGAAAGTGGGCGTGAAAGTGTCGGGCGGCGTTCGCACCCCTGAGGAAGCCGTTTTATATTATACGATTGTGAAAAAAATCTTGGGCGAAGAATGGCTCACACCCGAATACTTTCGTATCGGAGCCAGCAGTTTGGCCGCTAACTTATTAAACGCTATCGGATGAAAAAAATCGTGCTACAATATTGGGCGAGTATCGTTTTCTGCATGATTATACTTGTCCTCTGTTTTATCAATCCGCCGGAAATCAAAAGCATCCGGCCGCCGGTTTATTTCGACAAATTAGTGCATTTTGCCCTGTTTTCGGTCTTATCGGTCATCGTGTTTTGGA
>JAISWY010000053.1 GCA_031270925.1 Candidatus Symbiothrix sp. | reverse complement strand
ATTTTCCAAGCCTTTGATGGCCTGCAACCAAGCAGCGTGTGTATAATCGTCGTCGATCATTGTCAAACCCAAGGATTGAGCGTAACGCTTTAATTCGTTTTTCCGAATCGTATATTCTTCTTCGGGATAAATATTCGGGTTGAAAAAATACAAAACCGGGCGAATATCATGTTGCAACAGCCATTCGATAACAGCCGCCGAACAAGGAGCGCAACAGGTATGAAGCAACAGGGTTTTCATGTCTTAAAGTCTATGATAACAGCGGTTTAACAGGTAAACTAAACGAAAACTCCAAGCCTCCGGAGGCCCCGTTTTTAACGGAAATGGCGCCGCCATGGAAAAGAATCACATTTTTTACAATCGATAAGCCCAAACCCGAACCGCCGGTATCTCGACTCCGTCCTTCTTCCACGCGATAAAAACGCTCAAACAGGCGCGACAAATGTTTCTCGTCGGCAATGCCTGCGCCGTTGTCGGAAAACGAAAAGAAAGCCAGCTTCCCGTTTTGATCGTATTTACCGACTTGGATTTCAACGTTTTCGCCGGCGTAATGGATCACATTGTCGGTCAAATTGCGGAAAACCGAATAGAGCAAATTCTCATTCCCTAAAACCATTAAATCGGTTGGAACAGTCGAGTGGAAAACAATATTTTTTGCCTGTAACGATTCGCTTAAATCTTCCTTTACTTTGTTGATAACCTGTTGTAAATTAACCGGTTTCAATTTGAATAGATTCGGTGATTCGTTGATTTTCGACAATAAGCTCATGTCGCGAATCAATTCGGAAAGCAAGAGAATTTGTTCGTGCGCCTTGGCCACAAATTCGCGTTCCTTTTCGCGGTCGAGCTGGTTGTCGAGTATGGTCTCGAGGTACCCGCGGATGCCCGTAACCGGCGTACGCAGCTCGTGAGCGATGTTTCCGGTCAGTTCCTGTTTCAAATGCTTGTGGTCTTCGGCGATTTGCTTGCTCACTTCGCCGATTTCATCGTCCGGAAAATCGGGATGTTCCACCGATTTGTTGTGATTGATCGAATAGGCGTAATCGCGTAACTGCTTGATTATCTTTCCGTAATAATTCGACATCAGGGAAATGAACAAAATCCCGATCACAAACAAAATCAACAAATAATAAAGGAAAGCGGTATCGGGCTGCAAAAAATGGCGTACTTGTATATCGTAGGGTAGGGCTACGCGAATATATTGATTATCAAAATGTTTCGCATAATAAATATACTCTTTTTTTGTGGAAGCGGAAAGGCGGATGTCGCGGCCTTTGCCGTTCGTTGCCGCTTCTTTTATTTCGGGACGATTCAAATGGTTTTCGATGTGGAAATAATCGTCCAATCCGTTGTCATACAATACCGTACCGGTGGAATCAACGAGCGTTAAACGGATTTTTTCCGGTAAAAGCGCGAACAACGAATCCCAATCGGCGTGTTGCCGGCCGTAACGGTAAGCGATTTCGGCATAACTGTCCAAGCGTTCTTCCATGGCTGCGGTTTTGTATTTTTTCCCTTGGTGTTGTTCGACAATCAGGATTCCGCAGGCAAAAAGAATCAATATCAGGCAAAAACGGAAAGCCAGTTTCAGTGTAAATGTCTGTCTCATTTGGGATTATTGTTAAAACGGTAACCATAGCCGGGGCGACTGACAATGAACGAAGCTTTGTCGCCCAATTTTTTCCGCAAGCGCCCGATATGCACGTCGATCGTGCGCTCGGTAATGTAGGGCGAATCTTTCCAAATGTTGTCGATGATTTCTTCGCGTTCGAAAATCCGTTCGGGATTGGACGCCAAGAGCGTAATAATATCAAATTCGGTGCGTGTGAGTGCGATGATTTCGTTACCGATCATCACTTCCTTGGTATCGAAATTGATGATAAAATCATCGAAAGCAAGCCGTCTTTTGGCGTCCGGCAACGATTCCGCGCCGTTTTGTTTGATTTCCGAACGTTTGAGCAAGGCTTTTACCCGCGCAATTACTTCTTTGATTGAGAAAGGCTTAGCGATGTAATCGTCGGCTCCAACCGAGAAGCCTGTCAGCATATCGTTTTCGGTGTCTTTGGCCGTAAGAAAAATGATGGGGATGGGATTTTTTTCCCGCCGCAATTTTTCGGCCATTTTGTAGCCCGACATGTCGCCCATCATCACATCCAGCAGGATGAGCGAATGTTGAGACGTTAATTTTTGCAAAGCCTCTTCGGCCGAACAGGCGGATTCTACGGCGTAACCTTCATTGGAAAGATTAAATTCCAAGATTTCACAAATACTTTTATTGTCGTCAACGACCAAAATTTTTTCGGGCATATTGATTTTTTTTGCAAAGGTACGCTATTCTTCCATAATTTTACTATGTTTCAGCACCTTTGCATCCATATAAAATACAATTTCTTCGACAATGTTGCTGCAATGGTCGCCCATTCGTTCGATTTTACGGACAATGACCATCGTTTTCAATCCACATTCGGCGTCGATTTCGCGTTTATCGATGGCTTCGGCTAATATTTTTGTGGCGGCGCGGTAGATATTGTCTATCGTTTCGTCTTTCTCCAGAATTTTTCCCGAAAGACGTGTATTGTCCGAATCCAGAGCGACATAACTTTCGGCGAGCATTTCGATAACCGTGTCGAACATGGTTTCTATTTGCAGACGTTGCTTCATTTCGAGTGGAAAATTTTTGCAGCTTTCTTCGATAACTTGCCGGGCAATGCCGTCGGCGAAATCAGCAATCCGTTCCAGGGTGCCGCCGATTTTCAATAACGAAAGCGCCAAGCGTAAATCAATGGCCACGGGATTATATAAAGCGATGAAATTTTCGCAATCGCTGTCGATTTTCAACTCAAATAAATCGACCCTTTTTTCGCGGCTGGCCACTTCGATCGCCAAAGACACATCGTTGGTCAGGAATGCCGTTTTCGACTTTTCCAACTGTGAAAGTACCAATCGCCACATCTGGCTGACTTCTTCTTTCAGTGCAAGTAATTCTTTTTCAGTATGTTTCATATTAATTCTCAATTTACCCAAATCTTCCGGTGATATAATTTTGTGTTTCTTCCTTTTCGGGACTGATGAAAATCTTTTTCGTATCGTTGAACTCAACCAATTCGCCCAACATGAAAAAGCCGGTTTTATCGCTTACTCGGGCGGCTTGCTGCATATTGTGGGTAACGATTACAATCGTGTAATTTTCTTTCAGCGAATGGATTAAGTCTTCAATCTTGGAGGTTGAAATCGGGTCGAGCGCCGAAGCAGGTTCGTCCATCAAAATGATGGCCGGAGCGATGGCCAATGCACGGGCGATACACAAACGCTGTTGTTGTCCACCGGAAAGTTCGAAAGCCGATTTTTTCAGTTTATCTTTTACTTCGTTCCAAAGGGCGGCGCTTTTGAGCGATTCTTCGACCCGTTGCCGGATATACGTTTTGTCTGTGATGCCATCGACACGCAATCCGTAAGCCACATTTTCGAAAATCGATTTCGGAAAAGGATTGGGCTTTTGAAAGACCATGCCGATTTTTTTTCGTAATTCGTTTACATCCACCGATTTATGATAAATGTCCTGTCCTTCGATCAGACATTCTCCGGTCAGGCGCGTATCGGAAATCAAATCGTTCATCCGGTTGAAAAGGCGTAAAAAAGTAGATTTTCCACATCCCGAAGGCCCGATAAAAGCCGTAACCGTATTTTTCTCCATCCGGATGGAAATACCTTTCAACGCATGGAAATCGCCGTAATAAAAATTAATGTCGTTTGTTTCAAGCATGATGTTTGTTTAATTTCTTCCGCAAGAAAGAGGCTGATAAGTTCATTAATAATACGATAACTATCAAAACCAAAGCTGTTCCGTAAGCGATTGGGCGGGTGGCTTCCAAATCGGTTCCGCTCGTGGCAATCACGTAAAGATGATAGGGCAAGGCCATCGCTTGATCGAAAATCGAGTGCGGCAATTTGGGTAGAAAATAAGCGGCGACGGTGAAAAGAATCGGCGCCGTTTCGCCCGAAATCCTTCCGATAGAAAGGATTAAGCCCGTGATGATATTCGGAAATGCCATCGGTAAGCTAATCCGGCGGATGGTTTGTAATTTGGTTGCGCCTAAAGCCAGACTTCCCGTGCGAAAACTGTCGGGAATGGCTTTCAACGCTTCTTCGGTGGTGCGAATCACAAGCGGCAAAGTCAGCAATCCCAAGGTGAACGAACCGGCTATAATCGAATCGCCGAATCCCAATGTATTGACAAACAACGCCATACCGAACAATCCGAAAATGATGGACGGAATGCCGCCCAAATTGTTGGTCATAACCCGGATGAATTTCACAAATGCGCCGTTACCTGCATATTCCGAGGTATAAATGGCCGAGCAAATGCCTATGGGAAAAGCGATTATCGAACTGCCGGCAATCAAGCAAAGCGTTCCTGCAATGGCGGGAAAAATACCGCCGCCGGTCATCCCATCGCTAGGAGCGGTCGTGAGAAATTCCCAACTGATTACTCCGGCGCCGTTGTAAATAATGAATCCGAGAATCCAGAAAAGAATAGCGACCACGCTGAAACCGAGAAACCGGAAAATGCCGAACGCTATTTTTTGTTTGATTCGTTTGTGCATAAATCTAAACAGTTTTGAATTGTTCGGCAAAGGA
>JAISWY010000010.1 GCA_031270925.1 Candidatus Symbiothrix sp. | reverse complement strand
GGAACGTCAAATGTATGACAAAGCAGATAAAATTGTGTTACAAAAATATAACGGAGAAAATTAATTCTCTTTTAGAGGCGCTATTGACTTTTTAAGGCAGCTAAATTAAAATCGGATGTCGACCAAGGGAGCGGAGCGAAGTCGAGACATCTAATTTTAAATTCGCTACGTTAAAAAGTCAATAGCATCTCAAAAAAAGATTTAACCCAAAAAGAGCTTTGCTTGTTTTCTATCGAATAAATATTTATTTTTGTACCCAAAATAAATTTATTTCCCATGAAACGATTTACTCCGGTGTTTATTTTTGTGTTCGCGCTTTTTTCTTTGCTGAACACTTCATGTGTGTTGAATGACAAAACGATCAAAGGCAATTACAATATTGTAAATCAAACCTTGTCGATTGACGATTACGAAAGTATCGAATTACGTGTCGGCGCCGAATTGATTTATCGGCAATCTCCTCAAAGTGAGCCGTTTTTGCAAGTTGCCGTCGATGAGAATATTTTACCGTCGCTTCGGTTTTTATCCAAGGGGAAACGGTTGATTATCGATCAAAAGAACGATTCGAATCTCAATCCGACTCGCTTTGTGATCTATACAAATTCTAAAAGTTTGAACGATATTAAGATAGCCGGTTCCGGCGATATTTGTTTGGAAAACGAAGTCAATGCCCCCCAAATGGATATTGAAATTACCGGCTCCGGCGATGTGAAAGCCGACAGTTTGTTTTGTGAAAATATCCGCTTGCAAATTACCGGTTCCGGCGATATTTCCATAGCCTGGGCAGCTACAACGGCCGGTTTTAGCATTACCGGTTCGGGCGATATAAATGCCTTGGATTTTTTGGCCGGAGAATTAAAATGTCAAATTACCGGCTCCGGCGACATCAAAGCGTTTGCCGGCAATGAATTGAATGTTTCCATTACCGGTTCGGGCGATATGCACTACCGCGGCAATCCCGATAAAATCAATCTGTCGGTCAATGGATCGGGCGACATCAAAAAAGTAGAAGAATGACAAACGATCGTATCGCCATCATCGGTTTGGGATACGTGGGCTTGCCTTTGGCAGTGGAATTTGCACGCAGGTACGACGTCATCGGATACGATATTAATCCGTTGAGAATAAGTGAATTAAACCAACAAAAAGATCATACATTATCGATTTCGGAAGAGGATTTGAAATCCATCGAAAACTTACGTTTTTCTTCCGATGCAAACGATTTGAAAGACTGCAATATTTACATCGTTACTGTTCCTACGCCGATCGACCGTTTCAATTCGCCCGATTTGCGAGCCTTGTTGAAGGCTTCCGAAATGCTGGGACGGGCGCTTTCCAAAGGCGATATAGTTATTTATGAATCAACTACTTATCCGGGTTGCACCGAAGAAGATTGTGTGCCGGTAATCGAAAAAGTATCGGGTTTGAAATTCAACCGTGATTTTTTTGCAGGATACAGTCCCGAACGCATCAATCCGGGCGACAAAATCAATACGCTTACGAAAATCAAAAAGGTAACGTCGGGTTCTACGCCCGAAATCGCCGACCGCATCGACCGCTTGTATGCTTCCGTGATTACGGCCGGCACACACAAAGCGTCGAGCATCAAAGTGGCCGAAGCCTCTAAGATTATCGAAAACACGCAACGCGACGTCAATATTTCGTTTGTAAACGAATTGGCATTGATTTTCGACCGGATGGACATTGATACCTCCGAAGTATTGGAAGCGGCCGGCACAAAATGGAACTTTTTAAAATATCGTCCCGGATTGGTGGGCGGCCATTGCATCAGCGTCGATCCGTATTATTTAGCCAACAAAGCCGAAAAATTGGGATACATTCCGCAAGTCATCCTTTCGGGACGGCAAGTCAATAACAGCATCGCGCCGTTCATCGCCCATAAAGTCTTGAAACTGATGATTCAAAAAGACCATAAGATAAAAGGCGCTTCGGCATTGATTTTGGGTGTAACGTTCAAAGAAAATTGTCCCGACATCCGCAATACAAAAGTGGTGGACATTTACAACGAATTGCAGGAATTTGGCATTTTGGTCGATATTTACGATCCGTGGGTTTCGGCCGATGAATTGCAAGGCGAATACGCTATCCGTCCGATCGCTTCGGTTGATGCAAGCAAAAAATATGCAGCCGTAATTTTAGCGGTTGCGCATCGCGATTTCCAAGCTTTTGATTTTGAAAAATATTACACGCAAGGCGCCGTTATTTTCGACGCAAAAGCCGTTGTTGACCGGCGCTGGGTAGATGGAAGGTTATAACCGGACCTGCGCAAGTAACTATCGGTTCGGCCGATTCATTCCGGGATTGTATGTCCGGAACGGATGAAGTTGGATAAAACTGAGCCGCGATCATGGAAGCGCTGCACCTACTTCCATGATTTGGTGGTGGTCATAAATTGAAAAATTAACTATAAATATTTTTATAATATAAATATCAATATTATCTTTGCGTCGGATTTCTGAAAAATGCATAGTAATTGAATTGAAACAGACAAAAATGAAATATTATATAGAAAGTATTACAAAATATAAATTTAATTATTAAAAAAATGAAGAGAATGTTTTTTTTGATGTTGTTCCTTACCGTTTTTGGAGCAGCAAGAGTGGATTCACAAGTAACTATCGGTAATTTAAAAGATCCTGAAACTTATTCCTTGTTGGAATTAATTTCCGATGGTTCGAGAACCTTAAGGCTAGCTCAACT